>NZ_JBHXSC010000002.1:0-214068 GCF_042716505.1 Streptomyces sp. NPDC058674 | reverse complement strand
CCCGGGGAGCCTCATCGGGGCTGTGCGCCCCGCCCCCCCCCGGGGCAGGGCGGCATCCACCGCCGGGCGCGCGGACACGACGGAGCCCCTGTCCCTCCGCCGGGAGGGACAGGGGCTCCGTCGTGTCCGCCGCGGGGCAGGCCCGAGGGGAGGGCTACTTCGCCTCGGCCTTCTCCATCTCGGCGATCTCCTCGTCGGTCTCACGACCGGGGGTGGGGAGGTTGAACTTGACGATCGCGAAGCGGAAGACCACGTAGTAGACCGCGGCGAACACCAGGCCGATCGGCAGGAGCATCCAGGCCTGCGTGGACTTGCTCCAGCCCAGGCCGAGGTCGATCAGACCCGCGGAGAAGGTGAAGCCCGCGTGGACCCCCAGCGCCCAGGTGATCGCCATGGAGAGGGCGGTCAGCACGGCGTGGAGCGCGTAGAGCAGCGGCGCGATGAACATGAACGAGAACTCGATCGGCTCGGTCACACCGGTGACGAACGAGGTCAGCGCGAGCGAGACCATCATGCCCGTGACGGCCTTGCGGCGCTCGGGGCGGGCGGTGTGCGCGATGGCCAGGGCGGCGGCCGGCAGACCGAACATCATGATCGGGAAGAAGCCGGTCATGAAGAGTCCGGCGCTCGGGTCGCCCGCGAAGAAGCGGTTCAGGTCGCCGTGGACGACGTCGCCGGCGGCGTTGGTGAAGTCACCGATCTGGAACCAGGCGACGGTGTTGACGAACTGGTGCATGCCGATCGGGATCAGGCCGCGGTTGATCAGGCCGAAGAGGCCCGCGCCACCGGCGCCGAGGCCGGTCATCCACTCGCCGAAGTTGGAGATGACCTCGCCGATCGGCTCCCAGACCAGGCCGAAGAAGACACCGACGAGGACGCCGACGAAGGCCATGATGATCGGGACGAGGCGGCGGCCGTTGAAGAAGCCGAGCCAGTCCACCAGCTTGGTGCGGTGGAAGCGCTGCCACAGGACGGCGGCGAGCAGACCCATGATGATGCCGCCGAGGACGCCGGGGTTGTTGTACGTCGCCGCGACGTCGACACCCTTGTTCTCGGTGGTGTTGATGACGGCCTCGGTCACCGGGAAGGCGGTGAGGACGTTCTTGTAGACCAGGAAGCCGACCAGCGCGGCGAGCGCGGTCGAGCCGTCGGCCTTCTTGGCGAAGCCGATCGCCACGCCGATGCAGAAGAGCAGCGGCAGGTTGCTGAAGACGGCGTCGCCGGCGGTGGCGAACACCGTGGCGACCTTGCCCCAGCCCAGACCGTCCGCACCGAAGACGTCGGGCTGACCGAGACGCAGCAGGATGCCGGCGGCGGGCAGGACGGCGATCGGCAGCTGAAGGCTGCGGCCGACCTTCTGGAGACCCTGCATCAGGCCGGAGCCCCGCTTCTTGGCGGGAGCGGCGGTGGCCGTACTCATCAACTTCCTCCAGTGGGCAAGGCGTCGCCGGAGGACAGGGAAGCGGAGGCGACGTCTCAGAAAGGGGGACCGCGGGGACCGGAACAAGCCACGCGTGGTCTACACCAATAGGTGGTGTAGACCAGTTGTAACACGGTGAGGGTTAGATAAGGAACCTTCAATTTCCTGTGGCCTGCGCCACACCCGGCGCCGACCGGCCGCACATCCGGAACGACGGGCCCCCGGACACGGCCGAGGCCCCCGGATACCGGCATCCGAGGGCCTGGACGGCAGGGCCGTAAGACCCGGCGCGGCTCGACCGCGCCTTCATAACGGCTTGGCTACGCCCTGGTGTTCTCCGCCTGCATGGCTTCGATCTCCTCGTCCGGCTCACGGCCCGGGGTCGGGATGTCGAACTTCGTGATCGCGAAGCGGAAGACCACGTAGTACACGACGGCGAAGCACAGGCCGATCGGGATGATCATCCACGGTTTGGTCGCCAGGCTCCAATTGATGACGTAGTCGATCAGACCGGCCGAGAAGCTGAAGCCGTCGTGCACGCCCAGCGCCCAGGTCACCGCCATCGACACGCCCGTCAGCACCGCGTGGATCACGTACAGCAGCGGCGCGACGAAGAGGAACGAGTACTCCAGCGGCTCCGTGATGCCGGTGACGAAGGAGGTCAGTGCGACCGACAGCATCAGCCCGCCCACCTCCTTGCGGCGCACCGGCTTGGCGCAGTGCGTGATGGCCAGGGCCGCCGCCGGGAGGGCGAACATCATGATGGGGAAGAAACCGGAGAGGAACTGCCCGGCGTTCGGGTCGCCCGCCAGGAACATCGGGATGTCGCCGTGGACGACCTGTCCGTCCGGCTTGGTGAAGCTGCCGAACTGGAACCACACCGGCACGTTCAGGAACTGGTGCAGGCCGATCACCAGCAGGGCGCGGTTGGCGATGCCGAAGATGCCCGCGCCCCAGGAGCCCAGGCCCACCAGCCAGTCCGAGAAGCTCTCCAACGCGCCGCCGATCGGCGGCCAGACCCACAGGCAGAGCACGGCGAAGGCGATCGCGACGAAGGTCATGATGATCGGGACGAGGCGGCGGCCGTTGAAGAAACCGAGCCAGTCGACCAGCTTCACCCGGTGGTAGCGCTGCCAGAACCAGGCGGCCAGCAGGCCCATGACGATGCCGCCGAAGACCCCCGGATTCTGGAAGGTGTACTCGGCGAGGGTGTCGTCCGGCCCCAGGCAGCCCCCGCCGACGTCCTTGGTCCCGACGGGGCAGGGAGTGGGGAAGGCGCGCAGCACGCTGCGGTACACGAGGAAGCCCACCACGGCCGCGAGGGCGGTGGAGCCGTCGGCCTTCTTGGCCATGCCGATCGCGACGCCGACGCAGAAGAGGAGCGGCAGACCGAGGTCCGTGTTGAGCAGCGCGCCGCCGGCGCTCGCCATGACCCTGGCGACGTCCGTCCAGCCGAGGCCGTCCTTGCCGAAGACGTCGTCCTGGCCCAGCCGGTTGAGGATGCCTGCCGCGGGCAGGACGGCGATGGGCAGCTGGAGGCTCCGCCCCATCTTCTGCAGTCCCTGGAACAAGCCGTTCCACCACTTCTGCTGGGGTGCTGCGGCGGCGCTGCTCGCGCTCATCGGCGTCCTCCCTGACCGGCCCGTTTTTGGCAGTCGCAACACGTGCGGCACACTGGTGTAGACCAGTTGTGGGCAGGTTGCTGCTGATCGTCATCATTCGGCAGGGGCCGGACATGTGCCCGCGTAGATGGGCCAACCGTGAGTTACCGTGACCGAGCGGAGCGCACCGGTCGGAACCCACGTACTGGCCGCCGAGACTCGTTCTTCGTAGAACTCAGGGAGAAACACATGGCCACCAAGGCTGAGAAGATCGTCGCCGGGCTCGGCGGTATCGACAACATCGAAGAGGTCGAGGGCTGCATCACCCGCCTCCGCACCGAGGTCAAGGACCCCGGCCTGGTCAACGAGGCCGCCCTGAAGGCCGCCGGAGCCCACGGAGTCGTCAAGATGGGCACCGCGATCCAGGTCGTCATCGGCACCGACGCCGACCCGATCGCCGCCGACATCGAAGACATGATGTGATCCGGTCCTCCTGACCGGAAGCCCGCCGGAACCCGCCCCGAAGCACCGGAACCCCACCGGAAGCACGGCAGGACCGCCGCAGGCCGCCGCAGATCACCGCAGACCCCGTACGGACGCCCGGACGGGGTCTTCGCGTCCCTCCGCAGCCACTAGGCTCGGAGCCATGTCTCGCATCGACGGCCGCACGCCCGAACAGCTCCGCCCGGTCACCATCGAACGCGGATGGAGCAAGCACGCCGAGGGCTCCGTCCTCATCTCCTTCGGCGACACCAAGGTCTTCTGCACCGCCTCCTTCACCGAAGGCGTCCCGCGCTGGCGCAAGGGCAGCGGCGAAGGCTGGGTCACCTCCGAGTACTCGATGCTGCCCCGCTCCACCAACACCCGCGGCGACCGTGAATCCGTACGCGGCAAGATCGGCGGCCGCACCCACGAGATCTCCCGGCTGATCGGCCGCTCCCTGCGCGCCGTCATCGACTACAAGGCCCTCGGCGAGAACACCGTCGTCCTGGACTGCGACGTCCTCCAGGCCGACGGCGGCACCCGCACCGCCGCCATCACCGGCGCGTACGTCGCCCTCGCCGACGCCGTCGCCTGGGGCCAGAAGAAGAAGCTGATCAAGGCCGGCCGCAAGCCGCTCACCGGCACCGTCGCCGCCGTCAGCGTCGGCATCGTCGACGGCGAGCCGCTCCTCGACCTCTGCTACGAGGAGGACGTGCGCGCCGAGACCGACATGAACGTGGTCTGCACCGGCGACGGCCGCTTCGTCGAGGTCCAGGGCACCGCCGAGGGCGAGCCCTTCGACCGCAAGGAACTGAACGCCCTCCTCGACCTCGCCGCCGGCGGCTGCGCGGACCTCGAGGCCATCCAGCGCGGCGCGCTGGAACTGTAGGCGGCAACCGCCGGGCCCCGCCCGGCGTCTAGGCAGTCACGGGCGCCCGGTGTCACAGCCGTGCGCCCGTCCAGGTATCCGAACCCCCGGGGGACCCGAAGTGAAGCCGATCAAGCCGAAGCACCGTATCGCCGCCGTCGCCCTCGCCGCGGCCCTGGCCGTACCCGCCCTCTCCTCCTGCGACGCGATATCCACGGCGATGGACTGCGCCAACACGGCGGTGGCCATCACGGACGGCGCGAACGACCTCCAGCAGGCGGTCTCGCAGGCCGGCAACAGCCCGCAGGACGCCCAGAACGCGCTCGACCAGATCGAGACCAACCTCAAGAAGATCGGCGACCAGACGGGCAACGCCGACCTGGGCAAGGCCATCGACTCCATGGAGGCGGCGGTCACGAACGTCCGCACCGCGATCGAGGGCGGCGACGCCACCCCGGACATCCAGCCGGTCGCGGACGCGGCGACCGAGATCTCCAAGGTCTGCACGCCGGGCTGACCCCCCCGGGGCCCCCGGGGCCTCCTCCGGCCCGGCCCGCAGGTCGCGATAATGGCGCACATGACCTCCACGCCCAGCCGCCTGATCCTCGCCACCCGCAACGCGGGCAAAGTCACCGAACTCCGCGCGATCCTGTCCGACGCCGGCCTGCCGCACGAGCTGGTCGGCGCGGACGAGTACCCCGAGATCCCGGACGTGAAGGAGACCGGCGTCACCTTCGCCGAGAACGCCCTCCTCAAGGCCCACGCCCTGGCGCGGGCCACCGGCCTGCCGGCCGTCGCCGACGACTCCGGACTGTGCGTGGACGTCCTGAACGGCGCCCCCGGCATCTTCTCCGCCCGATGGGCCGGCGCCCACGGCGACGACGCCGCGAACCTCGCGCTCCTGCTGGCCCAGCTCGGCGACATCGCCGACGAGCACCGCGGAGCCCACTTCTTCTGCGCGGCGGCCCTGGCCCTCCCGGACGGCACCGAACGCGTGGTCGAGGGCCGCCTCCCGGGCACCCTGCGCCACACCCCGGCGGGCACGGGCGGCTTCGGCTACGACCCGATCCTCCAGCCCCTGGGCGACACCCGCACCTGCGCGGAGCTGACGGCCGAGGAGAAGAACGCCATCTCCCACCGCGGCCAGGCCTTCCGCGCCCTGCTCCCGGCGATCCGCGAACTCCTGGGCTGATGCGAAGAGGCCCGCTGTCCCCGGTGGGAGGCAGCGGGCCTCTTTCAGTACGCCCGGTCGGACTCGAACCGACAACACATGGCACCTAAAGCCATTCTCTCTAGCCGTTGGAGTACGGGCGCACGTGCTGGGCCCACTCTACTGCGTGGGCTTCGCCCGTCGGCCGCCACGGCACCAGGTGGTGGTCACGGCATGGCAGTTGGGGCACAGCAGCCGCAGGTTCTCGCGCCGGTCGTCGCTCCAGTCACCGTTGATGTGATCGATTTCCAGGGTCATGGGGAGCCCTGACCACTCGGGCGGTGTACCGCACTTGCTGCACTCGTCGGGGATGCCGACCTCGCGCAGGGCGCGCCGCAGGACCTTCGTCGTGGTGCGCCGCCTGCCCTCGTGCCGGACGAGGACGTCCTCGGCGGCGCGCGCGGTGGTACCCGGCTTCCCCCGCTGATGCGCCTGCCCCAGGAAGTGGGCGGTCGACAGGCCCTCCTCGCGGATCCACTGCTTCAGCGCGGCATGCTGGCTCCCGGACACGGACCGGCCCAGGCGTCTCAGGGTCTCCGCCAGGGAGCGGGAAAGAGCGACCGCTTCCCGCAGGGCCTGCCCGTCCGGTCTTGGCCGTCTCGCGTACTTCCGGCCGGTCCCGCTGCTCATCGCCGCCCCTTGGACCTGCCGCGGTACGTGTCGGTTGTGGAGTGACAGTTGGGGCAGAGGAAGCGCAGGTTTTCGGCGCGGTTGTCGCGCCAGTTGCCGTCGACGTGGTCGATCTCCAGGGGCAGGGGTTCGCCCTGCCAGACGGCGGCGAGGCCGCACATCGCGCAACACTCCTCCCGGCCGGTCTCCAGAAGTGCGCGGCGCAGCCTGGTGTTGTCGACCCTGACCGTGGTGGTGGAGCGGTCCTCACGGAGGATTTCCCCGGCCGAACGCCGCCGCCGGTTGTCCCGCATGCGCTCGGTGCGCTCGGGCGTCCGGAAGTGTGAGGTGTCTATGCCGAAGGCCTTCACCCTGCGGCCGATGTGCGAGTGGTGGCCGCCCACGACGTCCAGCCCGAGCCGCCTGAGCACCTCGCAGAGGGAGGTCGAGGCCGCGACGGCCTCGGCCAGGACCGCCCGCGTCCACTTCACGCCCTCGCGCTCGAAGTGGGACACGTCCACCCCCAGCTTCCGCATGCGGTCGTGCAGGTAGCGCCGCGAGCCGCCGGTCGGGTCCACCCCCAGGCGCTCCAGCGCCTCGGACAGCGTCCGCGCCCCCGCGGCCGCCAGCGCGAGCCGCTCCCTCGTGTACGGGCTGATCGGCATGTTCGCCCCCTCCGTCTCCCGGCCGTCCGTGCGGCCCTCGTACGGAGTAACGAGGCGGGGCCGGGGCGGTTACGTCACGTGCCGTCGGGCGAGCGGAACGGCCCGCGCCCGGGTGGGCGGGGCCGCTCCGCGGGGAAGGGGGGCCGGGTCAGATGCCCAGGTCCTTGATGATCTTCGCTACGTGGCCCGTGGCCTTGACGTTGTAGAAGGCGTGCTCGACCTTGCCCTTCTCGTCCACGACCACCGTGGAGCGGATCACCCCGGTCACCGTCTTGCCGTACAGCTTCTTCTCGCCGAACGCGCCGTACGCCGCCAGGACCGTCTTCTCCGGGTCCCCGACCAGCGTGACCTTGAGGTTCTCCTGCTCGCGGAACTTCGCGAGCTTCTCCGGCTTGTCGGGGGAGACGCCGATGACGTCGTAGCCCGCCGTCGCCAGCGCCTCCAGGTTGTCCGTGAAGTCGCAGGCCTGCTTGGTGCAGCCCGGCGTCAGCGCGGCCGGGTAGAAGTAGACGATCACCTTGCGGCCCGCGTGGCCGGCCAGCGAGACCTCGTTGCCGTCCGCGTCCGGCAGGGTGAAGGCGGGGGCGGTGTCGCCCGGCTGGAGTCGCTCGCTCATGTCAACAGTCTCCTCGGGAGGGGATCGGTACCGCATGAGCCTAAGCTGACGGAGCTGACAGACTGTCCATGACGGATCACGCCCACAGGCGACAGACACGACGACGGAGGCAGCGCGGTGCCGGAAGCCAGGACCCCCGCACAGATCGAGGCGGACATCGTCCGCCGACGCGAGCAGCTCGCCGAGACGCTCGACGAGATCGGCGTGCGCATGCACCCGAAGACGATCGTCGGGGACGCGAAGGCCAAGGTCGCCTCGACGGTCGACGAGACCGCCGGGCGTGCCTTCGTCGCGGTGAACCGTCTGGTGACGGACGTGAAGGGCGGCCTGCGGCACGACGACGGGGCCCCGCGCCTGGAGCGGATCGTCCCCGTGGCGCTGCTCGCGGCGGGTGTCGTCGGCCTCATCGTGGTGGCGGCTCGCCGCAAGCGCTGAGGACCCTCCGGCGCACCGGGCGGGCACGGGCGGGTAGGTTCGGGGCGTGAGCGAGAACACCACCCACGACAAGCTGCCCATCCGCATGCTGCACGACCGCGTGCTCGTGAAGTCCGACCTGCCCGAGGGCGAGCGCCGTTCGGGCGGCGGCATCCTCATTCCGGCGACGGCCGCGGTGGGCAAGCGGCTGGCCTGGGCCGAGGTGGTCGCGGTCGGGCAGAACGTACGGGGCGTCGAGCCCGGGGACCGGGTGCTGTACGACCCCGAGGACCGGGCCGAGGTGGAGGTGCGGGGGGCGACGTACGTGCTGATGCGCGAACGCGACCTGCACGCCGTGGCCGCGGAGCGGCTGGAGGGTTCGGAGGACTCCACCGGGCTGTACCTCTGACGACCTCCGGCAGACTCTGACCATGCTCCGACGGCGCCCCGACGGGCCCCGACGGGCGCCAGGGTCTTTGAGGGCTGAGCGCGGACGGAGCGGCTGGAAGAGGGCCGGGTGACCGGGGTCACCGGCCCTTTCCGCGCCCTTTTGCTACGGTGGTGGGGTACCCCGACGAGACGCGCCGTACCGGGTTGACGACAAGACGACGCACCCCGTTCGCTCTCGTCCCGGAGGTGCCCGTCATGGCCTGGATCCTGCTGCTCGTCGCCGGTCTGCTCGAAGTCGGCTGGTCGATCGGAATGAAGTTCACCGAGGGCTTCACCCGGCTCTGGCCCAGTGTGTTCACGGGCGCCGGCATCGTCGCCAGCATGGTGTTGCTGTCCTACGCCGCGAAGACCCTGCCCATCGGCACGGCGTACGGGGTGTGGGTGGGCATCGGCGCGGCCGGTGCGGCCGTCCTCGGCATGGCGGTGCTGGGCGAGCCCGTCACCGCCGCCCGGATCTTCTTCATCTGTCTGCTGCTGGTCGCCGTCGTGGGCCTGAAGGTGACCTCCGGGCACTGACCCGCCGACCCCCGTCATTCCAGGAACGCGGACGGGGGCGGGCGCAGGCTTTCGGTGGCGCCCCCGTCCGTGCCCCGGGTGCCCTCGGTTCCCGCGGTGGTGCCGCCCTGGTTGCCCTGGGTGGCGCCGTCGCTCTGCCCGCCGTCGCTCTGCCCGCCGTCGCTCTGCCCGCCGTTCGTCTGGCCGCCGTTCGTCTGTCCTCCCTGAGTCTGTCCCCCCTGGGTCTGGCCGCCGTCGGTCCGGCCGCCGTTCGTCTGTCCCCCCTGGTTCTGGCCGCCCGCCGAAGGGGTGGGGCGGGTCGGGCGGTTCGGCCGCTGCGGGGGCGTCGGGCTGCGGCCGTCCGGGGTCTGCGGCGGGGTGTCCGACTCGGCCGGCGGCGGTGGCGGGAACGCCGAGGACGGCGGGGGCTGGGCCGCGCCGGGCTGGAGGTCGAGTTCGAAGTCGAGGGGGTCGCTGTCGGCGAGCGCGGCCTTGGTGTAGGCGGCCCAGATGCGGGCCGGGTAGCCGCCGCCGCTGATGCGGGGCTCGCCGAGGGCTCCGTACAGGGGTTGCAGAGTGCCGGTGTCGGGGTCCTGGCCCATCATCGACACCACGGTGACCAGGTCCGGGGTGTACGCCGCGAACCAGGCCGAGCGGTCCAGCTCGCCGGTTCCGGTCTTGCCGGCGGCAGGGTGGCCGGCGGCCAGGGCGGCCGTGCCGGTGCCGTTGTCCACGACGCTGACCAGCATGGCGGTGGTGGTGTCGGCGGCCTCGCGGCTGATGGCCTGAGTCGGGGGGCGGTCGGGCAGCCCGACGGTGTCGCCGCCCTTGGTGATCTCCTCCAGGAAGGTGTACGGGGTGTGGCGCCCGTGGTCCGCGAGGGTCGCGTACGCCGCGGTCATGTCCAGGACGCTGGCCTGCAGGGTGCCGAGCGCCATGGCCGGGCCCTGGTCGAAGTTCGGGGTGTCCTCCGGGATGCCGAGGGCGACGGCGGTCCGCTTGACCTCGTCGGTGCCGACGTCGACGACCATCTGGGCGAAGACGGTGTTGACGGAGAGGTCGGTGGCGGTGTTGACGGTGATGTTCCCGTACGACACCTGGCCCTCGTTCTCGGGGGCGTAGGGGATGCGGGTGCCGACGACCCGGCGCTTGTTGTCGCCGTTGTAGACGGTGTTGGGGGTGATCAGGCGGCCGTCCTGGGTGCGGGAGCCGTTCTCGACGGCGGCCGCGAAGACGAACGGCTTGAAGGTGGAGGCCACCTGGTAGTCGTGGCGCGTCGCGTTGTTCACGTACTGCCTGGTGTAGTCGATGCCCCCGTACATGGCGACCACCTTGCCGGTGAGCGGGTCGATGGAGACGCCTCCGGCGCGCACCAGGCGGTCGGCCTTGCGCGTGTCCGGGTCGAGCCTGCTGACCATCTGGGTGTCGACGGCTGCGACGAAGTCGCCCTGGCGGCGCCTGTCGATGGTCGTGGTGATGCGGTAGCCGCCCTCGGCGAGGGTCTTGTCGTCGAGGATGCCGTGCTCGACGACGAAGTCCTTGACGGCCTCGACCAGATAGCCGCGCTGGCCGGACAGGCCGGCGGCGGCGCGGACCTTGCCGGGCTCGGGGAACTGCGTGGCCGCGCGCTCGGAGGGCGGCATCCAGCCCTTCTTGACCATGCCGTCGAGCACGTAGTTCCAGCGGGCGACGGCGCGGGGGCGGCTCTGCGGGTGGGAGACGACGTCGAAGGCGCTGGGGGAGTTGAGGAGGGTGGCGAGGTACGCGCCCTCGGCGGTGGTGAGTTCGCCGACGTCCTTGCCGTAGTAGGCCTGGGCGGCGGCCTGGATGCCGTAGGCGTTGCGGCCGAAGTAGCTCGTGTTCAGGTAGCCCTCGAGGATGTAGCCCTTCGACTTCTCACGACCGAGTTTGATCGCGATGAAGAACTCCTTGGCCTTGCGCTTGATCGTCTGCTCCTGGCCCAGGTAGTAGTTCTTGACGTACTGCTGGGTGATGGTCGAGCCGGACTGGGTGCCCTTGCCGGTCGCGGTGTTCCAGGCGGCCCGGACCATGGCCTTGGGGTCCACCGCCCGTTCGGAGTGGAAGTCGCGGTCCTCGGCGGCCAGTACGGCCCGCTGGACGTCCAGCGGGACCTGCGAGAGGGGGACGTTGACCCGGTTGACCTCGCCGTCGCGGGCGATCAGGGAGCCGTCGGAGTAGAGGTACACGTTGGACTGGGCGGTCGCGGCGGCGTTGGCGGGCGGGATGTCGACCAGGAGGTAGCCGGCGACGAGGGCGCCGCCGATCAGCAGGGCGACCAGTAGGACGCCGCCCGCGACCATGCGCCAGGTGGGCAGAATCCGGCGCAGACCGGTCCGCTCGCGGCGCGGCTTCCTGCCGGGTCTGCCGGTCTTCCCGGACTTCCCCGGCTTCCCGGGCGGGCCGGGCCGCGGGGGCGGCTGCGCCCGCGGCCCCTCGGGAGGGGTGTCCGGGTCGCGAGGGGTCCAGCCCGGCG
Source organism: Streptomyces sp. NPDC058674 (assembly GCF_042716505.1). Classification (NCBI taxonomy): domain Bacteria; kingdom Bacillati; phylum Actinomycetota; class Actinomycetes; order Kitasatosporales; family Streptomycetaceae; genus Streptomyces; species Streptomyces sp. NPDC058674. The sequence continues at coordinate 202,743 of NZ_JBHXSC010000002.1, read as the reverse complement.
GTGGTGACGGGTCGCTCATCTCCAGGACTCCTCGGCGCCGTGCGAAATATCCACTTCTGTACCTCATGGTGTCTACCCGATGGCCACTGGTTCGGCGCCGGACCGGCGTAAATCGGTCGCGTGGCTCGCCCCTCCGCACTAAGCTCGCGCGCTTTGGCCGACGTAGGAACGACGTGGGAAACGGAGGGATACGGTGCGTCAGAGAGTGCTTCGGCCCAAGGGCGGGGCGGCACGTGAGTCGGCGCGCGGGACGGCACACGAGTCGGCACACCCGTGGGTGCGCGGGACGGTCCACCAGGCGCTGGGCCTCTACCTCGCGGTCGCCGCCGGGGGGTTCCGGCGCTACGCCACCTACGGGACGGCGACAGCGGCCGGGGTGTTCACCAACACCGTCTTCGGCTTCGTCGTCGCGTCCACGTACATCGCGCTGTGGGACGAGCGGCCCGGACTCGGCGGCTACGACCAGGCGCAGGCCCTGACCTTCGTATGGGTCAGCCAGTCGCTGCTCGCCGCCGCGGCGCTCATCGGGGGCGGGTTCCAGGAGGAGTTCCAGGAGCGCGTCCGCACCGGGGACGTCGCCGTCGACCTCTACCGTCCGGCGGACCTCCAGATGTGGTGGCTCGCGGCCGATCTGGGGCGGGCCGCCTTCCAGTTGGCGGGGCGCGGGGTGGTCCCGCTGGTCGCGGGGGCGCTCGTCTTCCGGCTGGCGCTGCCCACGGCTCCGGGTCGCTGGCTGCTGTTCCTGGTCTCCGTCCTCCTCGGACTGGTGGTGAGCTTCGCCCTGCGCTACCTGCTGGGGCTGGCCGCCTTCTGGCTGATGGACGGGGCCGGGATCAACCTGATGGCGACCGTGGTCATGATCTTCTTCTCCGGGATGCTGCTGCCGCTCACCGTTTTCCCGGGCGGCTTCGGCGACATCGTCCGGGCCCTGCCGTGGGCTGCGGTGCTCCAGGTCCCGATGGACGTGCTGCTCGGCAAGCACTCCGGGTCCGGGGCGGCGGCCGGCGCGCTGGCGTTCCAGGCCGGGTGGGCGTTCGTACTGCTGGGAGCGGGGCGGCTGCTGCAGTCGGCCGCGACGCGGAAGGTGGTGGTCCAGGGTGGCTGAGGCGGTACTGGGGCGGGAGCGGGGGGCGGGCCTCGCGGAGGTGGCGCCGCTTCGGCGCAACCGCGCCGTGGAGGGCGTGCGCGGCTACGGGCTGATCGTCGCGATGTGGATCCGGTCGACGATGACGTACCGGACGTCCTTCCTGCTCTCCGCCGTCGGGAACGCGGCGATCACGCTCCTCGACTTCGTCGCGATCTCCATCATGTTCTCGCACGTGGACGCCCTCGGCGGTTTCACCCTGCCCGAGGTCGCCCTGCTGTACGGGTCCTGCTCGGCCTCCCTGGGACTGGCGGACCTGGTCCTGGGCAACACCGACCGGATCGGCTCCCGCATCCGCGACGGTTCGCTCGACACCATGCTGGTGCGTCCGGTCCCGGTGCTCGCGCAGGTCGCGGCGGACCGCTTCGCGCTGCGCCGCGTCGGGCGGATCGTGCAGGGGGCGGGACTGCTGGCGTGGGCGGCCTCGGCGGTGGACGTGGAGTGGACCTTCGGCAAGGCGCTGCTGGTGCCCGTCATGGTCGTGGCCGGGGCGGCCATCTTCGGCGCGGTGATGGTGGCGGGGGCGGCGTTCCAGTTCCTGGCCGGGGACGCGGCGGAGGTGCAGAACTCCTTCACGTACGGCGGCTGCACGATGCTCCAGTACCCGCCGACCGTCTTCGCCAAGGACCTGCTGCGCGGGGTGACCTTCGTGGTCCCGCTGGCCTTCGTCAACTGGCTGCCCGCGCTGTACCTGCTGGGGCGGCCCGATCCGCTGGGGCTGCCGCAGTGGGCGGCGTTCGTGAGCCCGCTGGTGGCGTTCGCCGTGTTCCTGCCCGCGTCGCTGGCGTGGCGCGCGGGAGTCCGTTCGTACCGAAGCACGGGAAGTTAGGGGTGCCGGCCGTGGCCGATGCGCTGATCTCGCTGGACGGGGTCGAGAAGGTCTTTGACGTACGGCGCCGGGTGGGTCTGCTGCGCCGGGAGAAACGGCAGGTCAGGGCCGTGGACGGGCTGAGCTTCGAGGTGGCCCGGGGAGAGGTGGTCGGCTACATCGGGCCGAACGGCGCCGGGAAGTCGACCACGATCAAGATGCTGACCGGCATCCTGACCCCGAGCGGCGGCCGGCTGCGGGTCGCGGGCATCGACCCGGCGCGGGAGCGGATGCGGCTGGCGCACCGGATCGGGGTGGTCTTCGGGCAGCGCACCACGCTGTGGTGGGACCTGCCGCTGAAGGACTCGTACGGGCTGATGCGGCGGATGTACCGGATTCCGGCGGCCCGGTTCAAGGAGAACATGGAGCGCTGCGTGGACCGGCTGGACCTGGCCGAGCTGCTCGACGTACCGGTACGGCAGCTCTCGCTGGGGCAGCGGATGCGCGGGGACATCGCGGCGGCGCTGCTGCACGACCCGGACGTGCTGTACCTGGACGAGCCGACGATCGGGCTCGACGTGGTGAGCAAGGCGAAGGTGCGGGGGTTCCTGCGGCAGCTGAACGAGGAGCTGGGCACGACGGTGCTGCTGACCACGCACGACCTCCAGGACATCGAGCAGTTGTGCGAGCGGGTGATGGTGATCGACCACGGGCGGCTGATGTACGACGGGCGGCTGGACGGGCTGCACGCGGCGGGGTCGGCGGGGGAGAGCGAGCGGACGCTGGTGGTGGACCTGGAGCGGGAGTTCGCGCCGATCAGCGTGCCGGGTGCGCGGGTGGTGAAGGTGGACGGCCCGCGGCAGTGGCTGGCCTTCCCGGCGGGGGCGTCGGCGGCGCCGCTGGTGGCGGCGGTGGCCGCGCACTACCCGCTGGTGGACCTGTCGGTGCGGGAGCCGGACATCGAGGACGTGATCGCGCGGATGTACGCGGGTCGGGGTTGAGTCGGGGACGCATCAGGGACAAGCCCGGGGTGCGGGGCGGCCGCGGGCCGTATCTCTGCCGTGGATCGGTGCATAGGCTGGTCCGCATGAGTGACGAGCGGCCGGAGAAGCCGTTGCCGGAGCTGAGGGCGTCCGATGCCGACCGGGAGAGGGTGGTGGAGCGTCTGCGGGACGCCGTCGCCGAGGGCCGGCTCGACATGGAGGAATTCGAGGAGCGGCTGGACGCGGCGTACCGGTCCCGTACGTACGGGGAGCTGGAGCCGCTGACGCGCGACCTGCCGGGCGGGACGGGCGCGCCGGGCGGGCGTCCGGTGGCGGCCCCGGCGGGTCCCGGGGCGGTGCCGGGGTCGGGATCGGGCACGGCCTGGCCGGCGCGGATCGGTGGCACGGGGTCCTCCTCGACGGCGGTGGCCGTCATGTCGGGGTTCCAGCGCAAGGGGCGGTGGACGGTGCCGGCCCGGTTCCACGCGGTGGCGTTCTGGGGCGGCGGGGAGATCGACCTGCGCGAGGCGAACTTCGCGGAACGCGAGGTCGTGATCACCTGTGTGGCCGTCATGGGCGGCATCCAGATCACCGTCCCGCCGGGCGTGGAGGTCGACGTGCGCGGCGTCGGCGTCATGGGCGCCTTCGACCACCGCCCGACCTCGGCGGGGACGGACCCGGGCGCACCCCGGGTGGTGGTGACGGGCCTCGCCTTCTGGGGCGGTGTGGAGATCAAGGTCAAACCCCCGAAGGGCCTGGGAGGCGGCCGCCTCCGCAAGGAGCTGTAGGGCGGGGTGTGTCCTGAGGCGCCGGTGCCCGGGGCCGGGTCCGTTGCGGCGCTGGGCCGGTCCGGGGCGTGCCCGCGGCGCCGTTGCACGGGGCTCCGCCCGGACCCCGCACCCTGCGCCTCGATCGCCGGCGGGGCTGGTTCTGGCCGCCGGTCGGTGGGGCGGTGCCTCTCCGGAGGGATCTCCTCGGCTCGCGCACTGAGCCCCCGCTGCGAAAGCGAAGCCCGGATGCGCGCTCGTCCTGCGGGGACCCCTCCTGCGCGTCCCCACCCCACCGACCGGCGGCCAGAACCATTTGAGGTGCGGGGTTTGGGGCGGAGCCCCAGAAGGCCGGGCGCGGCCCGGGCTCCCGGTACGCAGCCGCGGCCCAGGCCCAGGCTCCGGGTACGCAGCCGCAGCCCGGGCTCCGGGTACGCAGCCGCAGCCCGGGCCTCGCCCGCGCAGCCGCGGCCCGGAGGCATCGTCGAGCCGCCCGCCGGGCAGACGCCCACCCACACCCTCGCGGGAGCGACATGGCGTGGCGGGAACTCCCCGTCCCTCCCGGGAGTCGGATGCTATGCAGACAAAACCGGCGCCCCCGGGGGAAGGCAGGACCACGTGGACAACCGAACCACCGCCGGAGGCTCCGGCACAGCGACAGCGACAGCGGCACCGCCGCCGCTACCCGCCCCCGGAGCCTTCGTGTTCAGCGCCGCGGACGAGGAGCGCCGGCGCGGCGTCCGCCGGATGAAGACCCTCGCGACCGGCCTGCTGCTCCTGGTCGCCCTGGTCTACGTGTTCGCCAAGTGGGCGCAGCACACCGGCGCCGGCCCCTGGGCCGGATACGTCGCCGCGGCGGCCGAGGCCGGCATGGTCGGCGCGCTCGCGGACTGGTTCGCGGTCACCGCCCTCTTCCGCCGGCCGCTGGGCCTGCCCATCCCGCACACCGCGATCATCCCGACCAAGAAGGACCAGCTCGGGGTCTCCCTGGGCGAGTTCGTCGGCGAGAACTTCCTCTCCTCCGACGTGGTCAAGACCCGCCTGAACGCCCTCGGCATCGGCGGCCGACTCGGTACCTGGCTCGCCGACCCCGCGCACGCCGACCGGGTCACGGAGGAGCTGGCCACCGCGCTGCGCGGGGCCCTGACCGTACTGCGCGACTCGGACGTGCAGGCGGTCGTGGGCGAGGCGATCACCCGGCGGGCCGAGACCGCGGAGATCGCGCCGGGCATGGGCAAGACCCTGGAGCGGGTCGTCTCGGACGGCGGACACCACCGGATCGTCGACTTGGTGTGCGCGCGGGCGCACGACTGGCTGGTCACGCACGGGGAGTCGGTGATGGACGCGGTCCAGGGCGGCGCGCCCGGCTGGACCCCGCGCTTCGTGGACCGCAAGATCGGCGACCGCGTCTACAAGGAACTGCTGCGCTTCGTCACGGAGATGCGGGACATGCCGGAGCACCCGGCGCGCGGGGCGGTCGACCGCTTCCTCACGGACTTCGCGGCCGACCTCCAGTCCGACACCGAGACCAGGGCGCGCGTCGAGCGGCTCAAGTCGGAGCTGCTGGCGCGGGACGAGGTGCAGGACGTGATCGCCTCCGCCTGGACCGCGGTCCGATCGATGATCATCTCGGCGGCAGAGGACGAGCAGAGCGCGCTGCGGCTGCGGGTCCGGTCCTCGCTGCTGACGCTGGGGGCCCGACTGGCCACCGACGGCCGGCTCCAGGACAAGGTGGAGGGCTGGATCGAGGGCGCGATGGTGTACGTGGTCACCACGTACCGCACCGAGATCACCTCGCTGATCACGGACACGGTGGCGGGCTGGGACGCCGAGCACACGTCCCGCAAGATCGAGGCCCACATCGGGCGCGACCTGCAGTTCATCCGCATCAACGGCACGGTGGTCGGCGCCTTGGCGGGCCTGCTGATCTACACGGTGTCGAGGGCCTTCGGGGCGTAGCGCGGGAGCCGGGCGGGGGTGGGGAGGAGCGGGCGGCGGCCGGGCCGACTGCCGGGCCGGCTGCCCGGGGGTCGGCCGCCGGGGGTCGGCTGCCCGGGCGGTGGCCGGGGCGACTGACCGGTCGGCAGCCCGCCCGCTCCCGTCAGCCGCGGTCGGCGACGGCCCAGGCGGCAGCGGCCACGACCCCCGCGGCGCCGAGGACGGCGGGCCAGGCCCCGACCTTCCTGGCGAGGGGGTGCGAGCCGGCGAAGCCGGCCAGGTACAGCGTCCCCAGCCCGGCCGCCGCGGGGACCCCGCCCCGCCGGTGCCACTCCCGTCCGGCCGCGAGGCCGGCGGCGGCGAGTACGACACCGCCCAGGGGCCGCTTCCCGGTCCACCGGGCGGTGGCGTACCCGCCGACCAGACCGGCTGCGGCAACGGCGGAACTCGGTACCCGAACCATCTCGAACTCCCTTGTCGTCTCGTCCCATGAGTCACACAACGAAGACGAGGCTAACGCGGCGGCCCCGCCCCGCGGCGGCCGCCCACCACGGCCACCAGCACGATCACGGCCCCGCCGACCACGGAGTCCGGGACCGCTTCCCGTGCCGCGCGCGGCAGCACCGCCAGCGCGCCCAGCGCGAGGAGGAGGGCGAGCGCGCACCGGCCGGCCGCCCGAAGCAGTCTGTCCACGGCTTCCACCGGTGCCCAACGCGGCCGCCCGGTTTCCCGACACGGAGAGCGGGGAGGGGATTTGTCGCACACTCGCCGGATCCGTGCGGTACCCGTCGTGGGAACGCGAAGCCCATAAATTCACTCTCCCAACCCAAATGGGCAAAATCCCCTCCCACCCGCGGAACCCCGACCTCAGGAGCCAGAACATCGTGATCTGCTACGGACAGGCCGTCCTCGACCTCGCGGACGAGCTGGTCGACGTCTATGCGGACGTCTTCTCCGGCCCGCCGTGGAACGAGGATGAAGAAACCATTCGCCAATTCGAGGCCCGCCTCACCACCGACGCCCGGCGCCGTGGTTTCCGTACCGCGCTGGCCCAGTCCGCGACCGGCATCGAGGGCTTCGCCACGGGCTGGATCACCCCGGCGGCCTTCCCCAAGAACCGCGCGTACTCCCAGGTCGCGGCGCAGCTCGGCCCGGCCCGGGTGAAGGAGCTCCTGAGCGGCGCGCTGGAGATAGACGAGCTCGCCGTACGCCCCCACGCGCGCGGCCGCGGCACCGGACGCGACCTGCTCACCGAGATCACCGCCGACGCCCCGGACGGACGGGCCTGGCTGCTGACCTCCCGCCTCGCCACCGACACGGTGGCGACCTACCGCCGCCTGGGCTGGCACGAGGTCGCGGCGCGGCCCGGCACGGAGACGGGAGTGATCGTCTTCCTGTCCCCGGAACACCCGGGCCGCTGACGCCGCCACGCGCCCCCCGCGGCCGGTACCCACCCGCCACCCCTGACGGCGGTACGCGCCCCCCGCGGCCGGTACCCACCCGCCACCCCTGACGGCGGTACGCGGCCCCCGGGGCCGGGATATACCCGCACCCTCGCTGACGGTGGCCGCGGCCCGTGCGGCCGGGCGTACCCGCCACCCTTGACGCTGGTGCGCGGCTCCCGCGGCCGGCCGTACGCGGCATCCCTGACGCGGTACGCGGTCCCCTGCGGCCGGTCGTTCCCGCTTCCCTGATGCGGGTACGCGGTCCCCGCGGCGGGTAGTGCCGCCACCACTCGGGGCGGCGGTTCGCGCCTCCCGGGGCCGGGGTGTACCCGCCACCCCCGACGGCGGTACGCGGCTCCCACGGCAGGGCATACCCGACGCATGATCACTACGCAGCGTCACCATCCGCGGGCAGCCCGCCGCCAGCTCAACCTGGCCACGCGCCACCAGCTCACCGCCGCCGGCGTCCCCGCCGGCACGATCACCTCCCGCACCCGCCCCGGCGGCCCCTGGCAACGGCTGCTGCCCAGGGTCTACCTCCTCCAGACCGGCCCCCCGGACCAGCGCCAGCGCGCCCTCTCCGCCGTCCTGTACGCCGCCGCGCCCACCGCGGACCCCCTGACCGGCGACACGGCCGCCCTGACCGGCGGCGCCGCCCTTGGCCTCCTCGGCATCCGCGAAGCCCCGTACGGCCCGGCCAGCCCCCTGGACGTACTGATCCGAGCCCCGCGCCGGCTCGCCGCCACCCCCGAGGTCCGCCCCCTCGCCACCTCGCGGTGGCCCCGTACCATCACGGTCTCCGGCATCCCCAGCACCCGGCCGGTCCGGGCGGCGGCCGATTTCGCCGCCCGCGCCGAACACCCCGACCGGATCCGTTCGGTGCTGGCCCAGGTGGTGCAGGCCGGCTGGTGCCACCCGCACGACCTGCACGCCGAACTGCGCGCCTCCCGACTCCTGGGCCGCCCCGCGATCCGCGCGGCGGCGGCGGAGCTGCTCGCCGGAGTCCGCTCGATCGCCGAGGGCCGGGCCCGCGACACCCTCACGGCGACGGACCTCCCGACCCCGCTGTGGAACGCCCGCCTCTACACCCCGGACGGCGCCTTCCTGGCGAGCCCGGACGCCTACTGGCCCGACGAGGGCGTGGCCCTGGAGATCGACTCGGCGGAGTACCACTACACCCGCGACGCCTGGCACGCCACGCTCCGCCGCCGCCTGCGCCTGGAGTCCCACGGAATCCTGGTGGTCAGCGCGACCCCGTCGATGCTCCGCGACACCCCGACGGAAGTCCTGGCGGCCCTCCGCGCCCTCCTGACCCTGACGACCCCCCGCCCCACACCACCCACGGCCCAAGCCCGCGGCCACCAACAACTCCCGCTGTTCCGAGGGGCGGGATGAGCCCCGCAGACCTGCTGGCTAGCCCGTGACGGCGGAGTAGGACCTGACGTCCGCGGGGATCTCGTGGCGGAGTTTCCACTCGATGCCCATGGGTTTGCTCCCCTCATGGCGCACGTACTCCGCAGGCCCGAGCAACATCCAAGCCTGCGGACCGCCGATGTCAGTCGTCTTGAACCGGCGGACGAACAGCAAGACGTGCGATCCCCTCTCCATGTGAGTCTGGTACCGCACTCCGGTGGGGGAGGTTTCGGAGGTGGCGTTCTGCGACTCCCAGTGAAACTGGAACTCACCCATCGCGTAGTCCTTGTACTGGGTTTGCGGAGAAAAGTCCTTGGCGTTCTTCTCCAGTGTGATGAAGAGGGCGTCGGTCCGGATGCCCTCGCACCACCTGACCCCTTCGTGGAAGTTCTGCGGTAGGAAGCCTCCGAGCGCGGACTGTCCCAGGGCCGGAAGGATCTCTTCTCGGCTGTACGACGCGTGAACGGTCAACGGCAGCGCCGCAAGGTCGCCCGTGAGCGGAAGGGGAACGTGTTCGGTCCGATCCAGGTTGTGGGCGAGTACCTGACGCAGCTCATCGCGAAAGGCGCGCTGCGAGCGAAGGAAGTCGATTCCCTCCTGGTAGTTCCTGAATTTGCCACCGAGCGGCCAAATCGAGAAGAAGAACATGCGGGCGTACGCCTTCATCTGCTCATCGAGCTCGTCGTAGGCGGGTGATTTAGCGGCGATGAGAGCTGAGTAAGCGTGGACACGGTCAGGATCATCCACGTGGAGGAAGGCCGGCATGCGCTTGAGGAGTGCTTCTTCGCCGGTGGGAACGGGACTGGTGAGGAGCTTCGCCCGACGGAGGAGGCCCGTCCAGGAGTTGCCGTTGCCCCGGTACAGCGCATTGATCCGGCGACCGCTCTCCGCGAGGTACGTCGAGAGATCGGTCGTGGCGTAGGCCGCGACCTCCTTGCTGAGCTGGGCGACGTTGACGTTGATCTGGTTCCGGATGTTTTCGATGATCAGGTCCTTGGCCTTGGGTTCAAGGACGATCTGACAACCGGACGGCAGCTGGGGGAAGCCGTTCTCCACGCTGTTGAGGAGGCGGTTACGCGTCAGGTTGGTCAGAGCGCGGAACTGCTCCTCGAATCGGAACTCCTTGCGGTGCTGACCGATGAAGTCGAGCACGGTCAGGACCGACTTGTTTTCGCTGCGCCGCAGGCCGCGCCCCAGTTGCTGGAGGAACACGGTGGCGCTGGACGTCGGGCGCAGGAGCAGCAGGGTATCGACGTCGGGAAGGTCGAGTCCCTCGTTGAAGAGGTCGACGGAGAAAAGGACATTGAGGTCGCCGGCCTTCAGCGAGTCGAGTGCTGCCTTGCGCTCGGCACGGGGTGTTTCGCCCGACAGCGCGGTGGCGCGGAAGCCCGCACGGTTGAAGAAGTCGGCCATGAAGTGGGCGTGGGCGACGGAGACACAGAAGCCGAGCGCACGCATCGTCTCCGGTGCGCTGAGCTTTTCTTGCAGTGCGCGGACGACGAGCCTGGCCCTTGCGTCGTTTCCGGTGAAGAGCGTGCTGAGGGCAGCGGAATCATATGCGCCGCGCTTCCAGGCGATGGCGCTCATATCCGTGTTGTCGGTGATGCCGAAGTAGTGGAACGGGCAGAGCAGGTCTGCCTCAAGGGCCTCCCATAGTCGCATCTCCGCTGCGATGCGTCCGTCGAAGAACTCATCCTGGATGTTGAGGCCGTCCATTCGCTCGGGTGTAGCGGTGAGCCCGAGCAACTCCTTGGGGGTGAAATGGTTCAGTACCTTTCGGTACGTGGGTGAGGTGCCGTGGTGGAACTCGTCGAAGACGACGACGTCGAAGTGGTCGGCGGGGAACTCGTCCAGCCTCTTTTGGTTCAGTGATTGAACACTGGCGAATACGGAATCCCATTTCTTCGGTATCTCGCCGTCACACAAGAGCTCACCGAAGTTCGGATCGATCAGCACGTCCTGATAGGTACGCAAGGACTGTTCGAGGATCTCCTTGCGGTGGGCGATGAACAGCAGGCGCAGCGTGCGACCCAGCGTGTGCTGGAGTTGCTTGAAGTCGAGTGCCGCCATCACGGTCTTGCCGGTGCCGGTCGCAGCGACCAGGAGGTTCGCGTGGCGGTCGTGCACCATACGTTCGACTTCGAGGTGCTCCAACATGTCCCGTTGGTGAGGGAAGGGTCGTACCTCCAGCCCGGAGAGGCTGATGATGCGTGCGGCGTTCTGGTCCCTTCCCGAGCCGCTGGCGATCCGGAGCGCTTCGTCCAGTCGGTCGGCGTCCACGTCCGGGTCGTACGCCTCGAAGGACCGCTCGTTCCAGTAGGAGTCGAAGGTGGCTTCGAATTTTCGCAGCACGTCCGGGGTCGCAATGCCGGACAGTCGGACGTTCCATTCCAGCCCATCGAGGAGCGCTGCCTTGGAGAGGTTGGAACTGCCGACGTACGCGGTGTCGAACCGCGAGTGGCGGCGGAAGAGCCAAGCCTTGGCGTGGAGGCGGGTCGAGCGGAGCTCGTAGTTCACCTTCACTTCCGCATGGAACTCGCGGACGAGGCGGTCCAGGGCTTTGCGCTCCGTGGCCCCGATGTAGGTCGTGGTGATGACGCGGATGGGAACACCACGTTCAGCCGCGGCTTTGAGCGGCTGCTCCAGTACGCGTAGCCCGGTCCATTTCACAAAGGCACACAGCAGGTCGATGCGGTCGGCCGTTGCCAACTCGGCACGCAGTTCGTAGCCCAGGCTCGGATCGTCATGTGAGTTGGTGATGAGTGCCGTCTCCGACAGGGGAGTCGACGGCCGGACGGTGTACGTCTCGGACGCGCCGTGTCCGGATACGGCGAGCAGCTGGCGGGGACCATCGACAAGAGGGGCTGCCCATTCCCTGGCCGCTCCGATTCCCTCAAGGGTGGACAGGGAGCGGAGGATTTCATTGGCGGCTCGGACCTGATCGGTGGCTGGCAGCTTCTTCAGGGCTTCGCCGACTGCGCGGGAGATGTGCCGGGTCAAGACGTGCTGGGTGGATTCTCCGCTGACTTGATCGGCTATGACGACGCCGCCTGCGGCGATGAGCTCCTGGAGTTTTTCCTCGAGTCCGCTGGTGATCAGCGTCTCGTGCAGTCCCGTGACGGGCTTCGAGGCGTGCGAGCGGGAACCAGACGTCACGGAATCTCCTCAGGACTTGATCGTTGCTGCCCTTGTATCAGGCACAACTGACGCCGTCTGCCGCATTTTGACGCGACAGGGTCCGAGCAGAGTTAACGATGGCCGATGATCGACCAGGTGACGGCTGGTTCCCGTCATTCCTTGGTGCCGTGGCACTCCGAGTACGGCTTGCCCGACGTGCACCAGCAGGGTTCCGTCGGGCTCGGGGGCCAGCGCGTCGCCTTGCCGCGGGCCGCCAGGGTCGTGGCGTACTCCGCCAGGAGGGACGGGGACGCCGGGGAGGTCTTCTCCGACGCCGCGAAGGCCTCGTAGGACGGGACGCTCGCCGTGACGATGCCGAGGTTCGTGGTGCCCGAGGCGGCGAGGGCGCGGAGGGAGGCCTCGGTGCGGGCCAGGTGGGTCTCGTGCGAGGGGTACTCCGCGGCCAGCGTCGGGTAGCTGGTCAGGAGCTCGGCCAGCTCGCGCTGGGGCCAGTGCAGGATCGCCACCGGGAACGGGCGCGAGAGCGCGGCGCGGCGGTCGCCCAGTTCGGCGCGGAGGCGGGCGATCTCGGCCCGCAGCTCCGCCGGGTCGTCGGAACCCAGGGCCCAGATGCGCTTCGGGTCGTGGAGTTCGTCGAGGGGGATCGGGCCGATGTGGCGGGTGTCGGCGACCATGTCCCAGTCGTCGTGCGGCAGGCCCAGGAGGCGGCGGACGCGGTGGCGGCCGGTGAGCAGCGCGGTGGTGGCCGGGGTGAGGGGGGCGTCCTCGGTGATGAGGAGCGCGGCGGCCTCGGTGAAGCAGTCGTGCGAGGCCTCCAGCTCGTCGTGGGTCTCCAGGGCCTCCGCGATCACCTCCCAGGGCGCCGCTTCGAGCGGGGCCGCCGCGCGGATGCCGGAGATCAGGGCGCGGGCCTCCGCCTCGTGGCCGTACTCCCAGAGGTTGGCCGCCTGGAGCGCCTTGATCAGGTGGGGGTCGGCGGGTGAGGCCGACAGGAGTTGGTCGTACAGGGCGCTCGCCCGGTCGCGTGCGTCGGCCAGTTCGAGGTGGGCCGCGGCCTGGAGGAGCAACGGCTCCTGGTCCTCGGGGTAGCGGGTCGCCGTGCGGATGAGGCGCTCGGCTTCGGCGATGTGCTCGGCAGGCGTGTCGGGGCGCATGGTTCACACCGTACTGCCGCTGGTCAGTTGACGGGGCAGGACTTAGGGTGCCGCCCGTGCGAGATCACATACCGGTGGTGGTGCAGGGGCGCGGCCGGCGGGCGCCGCGGGTCGTGTTCGCGTGGGCGCTGTGGGCGTGCGGCGAGGTGATGACCACCGTGGGGGTGGTGGTGGCGTTGCTGGTGGTGCACCAGGTGTGGTGGACCAACCGGCAGGCCCACGCCTCCGCGCAGCAGCGGGTGCGGGCCCTGGAGCGCGCGTGGGAGCAGCCGGCGGATGCGGCGCCGGACGGCGCGGCGCCCGTCGAGCCGGGCGGCTCCGGAGCGCAGCCGGGTGGCGAGGCCGGCGGGGAGCCCGCGCCCGAGGCCGGGCCGGACGGTTCCGCGGCGCCCGGCGGCCCCGGCGTACCGTCCGTGCCCGCCCGCACCCCCGCCCCCGCTGCGGGGACTGCGGCCGGCGGCGCGGCGTACGCCGTGCTGCGCATCCCGCGCCTACGCCTCTCCGTGCCCGTCGCCCGCGGCGTCGACAAGCGGAGCGTGCTCGACAAGGGGTACGCCGGCCAGTACCCCGGGACGGCCCCGCCCGGCGCCCGGGGGAACTTCGCGCTCGCGGGGCACCGCAACACCCACGGCGAGCCGTTCCGGTACATCAACCGGCTGCGGGCGGGGGACGAGCTGATCGTCGACGTCCGGGGGCGCCGGTACACCTACGTGGTCGGCCAGGTCCTCGGGGAGACCACCGAGAGGGACACCGGGGTGATCGCGCCGGTGCCGCGGAGCGCGGTCAAGCCCTCCTACGGGTACGGCGTGCCGGCCGCGTACATCACGCTGACCACCTGCACCCCCGAATACAGCTCCAGGTACCGGCTGGTGGTGTGGGGGACGCTCGCGTCGACGGCCTGAGGGCCGTCCCGCCCGGGGGGCGACGGGACAGCCCTGAGGCGGGGCGGCGCGGCCGAACCGGGTGAAGCGTCCGCAGCCGGGACGGCTCGCCACCGCGGGGATGGCGGCCCTCGCCGTGAACCCGGCGGTTGCGTTGGCGGTCTGCCGTTCCGGGCCGCGGGGGAGGGCCGACCGGTGCCCGGACGAGGAGGTGCCGGGCCCGCTATCCACAACAGGGGCGTGAGCGCGGCCGGTTGTCGGCGGGCGCGGTTAGTATCGTTCAGGTAGCCGGTCTCGTACGGGAGTTCGTGCGCGGGAGGGGAAGGGGTGGTCTGCGTGGTTCGGCAACGAAGCGGCGTCCGCCCGCCGCTGTCCTTCCTCGGCCGCTCCGCCCGGCGGGCGTCCGCGGTACTGCCGGCGCCGGCCCTGTTCCGCGCCCTGTCCCTGGTCCTGCTCGGCGGGGTCCTCACGCTGTTCGCCGGGGAGAGCGGCCTGGGCACCGTGGTGATCGCACTCGCGGCCACCGTCGCGCTGGGAGTCGAGGCCCTGGCGGCCGCCGCACGGCTCGTGCGGCCCGTGCCGCCGCACCGCATACGCACCGCGATCCGTGATCGCGAGCAGCGCACGGCGTTCCTGCCGCAGCGCGATCCCGACGCCTCCGGCCGCTCGCGGCCCCGGGCACCCGGCCGTCCCCTTCCGACGGCCGCGTAGGGGCGCGCAGTACTCCTCGCCTTCTGCTGACTGAACACTGCTGTCGCCCCTCGCGGGTCGTCACGCCGAAATGCAGCCCTGCATCCCGCATCGCTGCACCGTTTTCGACGTTCGACGAGACCCCTCGGAGGGCCCGCGTGTCCGTTTTCACTCATCTCGTTGCCCAGTTGGGCGGGCTCCTGGAGCCGGTGCTGGCCGAATCCGCGACCGCTGCCGCGATCGTGCTGTTCACCGTTCTCGTCCGGCTGGCCCTGCACCCGCTGAGCCGGGCTGCGTTCCGCGGGGCCACCCCGGCGGCGGGGTGCCTGCCGGTGCTGCTCCAGCTCCCGGTGTTCTTCGTGATGTACCAGGCGTTCTCCTCGGCGGAGGTGGGCGGGGCAGCCAACGAGCTGCTCGGGCACCGGTTGTTCGCGGCGCCGCTGGGCGCCCGGTGGACCGGGGCGCTGGAGGAGGGCGGCTTCCTCGGGGCGCAGGGGATGGTCTTCCTCGGGCTGTTCGCCTCGATCGCGGTGGTCGCCGCGTGGAGCGCGGTGCGGGGGCGCCGGGCGGCCGCCGCGGCTTCCGAAGCCGCCGCGGCCACCGGCGGGGCGGGCGCAGGCGGGGCGGCCGCAGGCGGGGCGGGCGCAGGCGGGGTGGGCGCCGACCGCTCGGCCGGGTCGAGGTCCCGGGGTGCGGCCGGGTCGCGGTCCGGGGGGCCGGCGGGGGTGCGGTCCGGGGGTGCGGCCGGGTCGCGGTCCGGGGGGCCGGCCGGGGCGCGGGGCAAGGCGGCCGCCGGTCTGCCGGCCCAGATGAGCGCCGAGCAGCAGGAGGTCATGCGCAAGCTGGGCGGCGTACTGCCGCTGCTCTCCTTCGGGACGCTGATCACGGCCGCCGTGGTGCCGCTGGCCGCCGGGCTCTACCTGGTGACGACCACCGCGTGGACGGTGGCGGAGCGGGCCTGGCTCCAGTACCGCAAGGACCGGACGGAGCGGGAGACCGGCGGAGCCGTGCGTTCCAGTCTGTGAACGGGGTCTTGCGGATTGGGTCGACTTCTTGGAGGATCAGCCAATCCTCCGATGGCCGCAACCCATCGGCCGGCCCGGGGGCTCCCCCTGGGCCGACCACCCTCGACCACGGGAGAATGCCCATGAAGCTGCTGCGTGTCGGACCGGTCGGGTCGGAGCGCCCCGCGCTGCTCGACCGGGACGGGACCCTGCGGGACCTGTCCGGCCTGATCACGGATGTGGACGGCGGCCTGCTCGCCGACGACTCCGCGCTGTCCCGGGTACGGGACGCGGCCGCGTCCGGCGGACTTCCGGTCCTGAACGCCGAAGGGCTGCGCATCGGCGCGCCGGTCGGCCGGGTGGGCAAGGTCGTGGGCATCGGCCTGAACTACTTCGGGCACGCGGCCGAGGTCGGCGCGGAGCCGCCGGCCGAGCCGATCCTGTTCCTGAAGGCCCCCGACACCGTGGGCGGCCCCGACGACACCGTGCTGATCCCGCGCGGCAGCGTGAAGACCGACTGGGAGGCCGAGCTCGGCGTCGTCATCGGCGCCACCGCCCGCTACCTGGCCTCCGCCGAAGAGGGTCTCGCGCACGTCGGCGGCTACGTGCTGGTCAACGACGTCTCCGAGCGCGAGTTCCAGATCGAGCGCGGCGGCACCTGGGACAAGGGCAAGAACTGCGAGACCTTCACCCCGGTCGGCCCCTGGCTGCTCACGGCCGACGAGGTCCCGGACCCGCAGCTGCTGGACGTGAAGCTGTGGGTGAACGGCGAGCTCAGGCAGGACGGCAACACCGCGGACCAGATCTTCCCGGTCGGCGAGGTCGTGCGGTACCTGAGCCAGTTCATGACCCTGTACCCCGGCGACCTCATCGTCACCGGTACTCCGGCGGGCGTGGCCATGGGGCA
Organism: Streptomyces sp. NPDC058674; assembly: GCF_042716505.1. Lineage (NCBI taxonomy): Bacteria > Bacillati > Actinomycetota > Actinomycetes > Kitasatosporales > Streptomycetaceae > Streptomyces > Streptomyces sp. NPDC058674. Next base: position 186,471 of record NZ_JBHXSC010000002.1, on the reverse strand, counting down.
GCCCGAGCCGAAGCCGTACCTGCGGGCCGGAGACGTCGTGGAGCTGGAGATCGAGGGTCTGGGCCGCCAGCGCCAGGAGTTCAAGAGCGCGTAGTCAGCACCGGTGCCGGGACACCCGGCCCGGGACGCCCGGCCCGGGACGCCCGGCCCGGGACGCCCGGCCCGGGACGCCCGGCCCGGGACACCGGGCGCTGGCGTCGGGTGCCGGGCGCCGGACATCGGGCGCCGGACACCGGGTGCCGGGGAAGGTGCGGGAGCGGGAGCGGGCCGCCGATGGTGGACCCGCACCCGCCGCACGGCGACGCGCCCCCGCACCCGCCGCACGGCGACGCGCCGCCGCGCCCGGCCGAGCGGCGCCGTGTCGCGCCGACCGGGCGGCCGGGGTGTCCGTCAGCCCGCGGCGGGGAGCTCCACGGTCACGCCCTCCCGCGACGAGGTCCGCGCGGCCTCCAGGACGTCCAGGCAGTGCGCGGCCTCGTACGCCGTGACCGGGGCGGGACCGCCCTCGCGCAGCGCGGCGGCCACCGCCGCGTAGTACGCCGGGTAGTCCCCGGGCACCGTCGGCACCGGGGTCCCGCCGCCGGTCAGCGGGGACTCGCCGCAACCGAGCCGGCCCCAGAGGTGCTCCGGCTCCTCGCCCCACGGGGCGTCCGACCCGGGCCGTAGCCCCTCGCGCAGGGCGCCCTCCTGGGGGTCCAGCCCGTACTTGACGTAGCCGGCCCGGGAGCCCAGGACGCGCATCCGCGGCCCCAGCTGCGCGGTGGTCGCGCTGACGTACAGGTGGGAGCGGACGCCGCTCGCGTGGGTGAGGGCGATGAAGGTGTCGTCGTCCGTCGCGGCGCCCGGGCGGCGGGCGTCGGCTTCCGCGTAGACCCGTACCGCCGGGCCGAACAGCACCAGCGCCTGGTCCACGACGTGGCTGCCGAGGTCGTACAGCAGGCCGCCGATCTCCTCCGGGGCGCCCGACTCGCGCCAGCCGCCCTTGAGCTGCGGGCGCCAGCGCTCGTACCGGGACTCGAAGCGCTGGATCTCGCCGAGTTCGCCGTCCTCGACGAGGCGGCGCACGGTGAGGAAGTCGTTGTCCCAGCGGCGGTTCTGGAAGACGGACAGGAAGGTGCCGGTCCGCTCGGCCAGTTCGCCCAGCGCGCGGGCCTCGGCGGCGGTCGCGGCGAGCGGCTTGTCGACGACGACCGGGACGCCGGCGGTGAGGGCGGCGGTGGCGAGCGGGACGTGCGTCTTGTTGGGGGAGGCGACCACGACGAGGTCGAGGGCGGGGGCCTCCCCGAGCTCCCACAGCGCGTCGGCGGAGTCGACGGTCCGCACGTCCGGGTAGGCCTCGCGGACCTGCGCCTGCCGCTCGGGATCGGAGGTGACGACCGTGTCGAGGACGAGCCCGTCGGTGGCGGTCACGAGGGGCGCGTGGAAGACGGAACCGGCGAGGCCGTAGCCGATGAGGCCGACGCGGAGGGGGCTGGTGGGGGCGGTGGCGTTCATGAACTCCACTTTGGCAACACTGTTGTCAAAGTGCAAGGAAGGTGGACAATGAGCAGGTGAACAGGGGCATCGGGGACGGCGGCGAGCGGGGTGGGCGCGGCGAGCGGGATGGGCGCGGCGTGCGCGGCGGGCGCGGAGGGGCGAATCTGCCGGCGCTGCGCGGGCACAATGAGGCGCTGCTGCTGGACCTGCTGCGCGCCGCCGGACCGGCCGGACTGGGCCGCTCCGAGCTCGCCGCCCGTACGGGGCTCACCCCGCAGGCCGTCAGCAAGATCACGGCGCGGCTCGGCGCGGAGGGGCTGCTCGCCGAGGCCGGCCGCGCCGCGTCCACCGGCGGCAAACCGCGGACCCTGCTCCGGCTGGCCCCGCAGGCCCGCCACTCGGTGGGCGTGCACCTGGACCGCGACGAACTCCGGGCGGTACGGGTCGACCTGGCGGGCCGGGTGCTCGCCGAGACCGGCGGCCCGCTGGACTTCGCGGCGGGCCCCGAGGCGGCGGTGGAGGCGGTCGTACGGGCGGTCGCGCGGGTCGCGGACCCGGCCGGGCCGCCGCTCCTGGGGGTCGGCGTGGCCGCGCCGGGGCCGCTCGACCACCGGACCGGGGTGATGGGCCGGGTGACGGGGTTCCCGGGGTGGGAGGGTTTCGCGCTGCGGGAGGTGCTGGAGGAGCGGCTGGGCCGGCCCGTGCTCCTGGACAAGGACACCAACGCCGGTGCGGCCGCGACCGCAACCCCTGGCCCCGCCACATCCCATGGCCCCGCAACCCCTGGCCCCGCGACGCCCCGCGGCCCCGCGACGCCCGCCGATACCGCGACGCCCCGCGGCCCTGCGACATCCCCTGGCCCCGCGATGCCCCGCGGCCCCGCGACGCCTGCCGATGCCGCGACGCCCCGCGGCCCTGCGACATCCCCGGGCCCCGCGATGCCCCGCGGCCCCGCGACGCCTGCCGATGCCGCGACGCCCGCCGGCCTCCCGATGCCGGCCGGCCCCCCTATGCCCGCTGGGTCCCTTGCGTCCGCCGGACCGGGCGGGGCCAGCGGGCTGTCCGGACCCCCGGTGCCTCCCGGGCTGCTGGGGCCTCCCGGGCCGCCGGTGCCCCCCGGGCCGCCGGTGCCTCCCGGACCTTCCGGGCCTCCCGGACCCTCCGGGCCTCCCGGACCCTCCGGACCCTCCGGACCCTCCGGACCCTCCGGACCCTCCGGACCCTCCGGAATCTGCGGGACCGCCGGGACCCCGGAGGTGCCCGGGACTCCGGACGCGTCCGGGGTCCCGGAGACCTCCGTGTACCTGCACGTCGGTACCGGGCTCGGTGCCGGGCTGCTGTTGGGCGGACGGCTCCACAGGGGGTCACGCTCGGCGGCGGGGGAGTTCGGCCACCAGGTGCTCATGCTGGACGGCCCGCCGTGCCGTTGCGGGGCTCGGGGCTGTGCGGAGGTGCTCTGCATGGCTGCGGTGGCCCGCGGCGACCTCCCCGAGGCAGCGAGGATTCTGGGCCAGGCCGCGGCCAACCTGGTCGCACTGCTGGACGTGGACCACGTCCACCTCGGCGGCCGGGTGGTGACGGCGGCCCCGGCGGTCTTCACGACCGGGGTCCGCGCCGTTCTCTCGGCCCGAGCCCTGACCCCGCGAGCACCCACGGTCTCCCTGGCCCCGAGGGGCGTGGCCGAGGGGGCGGCCGAACTGGTCCTGTCCCCCCTGTTCGGCCACGGCTGACCCCCTCGGCCCGGTCCCGTGGCGGCGGCCCGCTGCACCCAGCCGCCCGGCCGCCCCCGCCCCCGCCCCGAACCGGCTCCGGCAGCGGGTCAGTGGCTTCGTGGCTCAGTGGTACCGGCGGGCGTGGGGCGGGGTCGCTTGACCTGGTCCGCCATCCGGGCGTAAACCGGAACGACTCGCGCGCGGCGCCCGGCGCGGCTTCGCGCGTGCGTGGCAGGGTGCGAGCCGGGCCGGGGTGATAGTCACCTGGTCCGATCATCGTCCCGTCCGGCGATAAGCGAAGGTCTTCCATGCGACTGCGCAAAGCCCTTGCCCTCACCGCCGTACTCTCCGCCGCCCTCGCCGCGGCCACCGCCCCCTCCGCCGGCGCCGACGTGGGCACGGGCGGCGGGGCCCGCCCCGCACCCGCCCTGCCCTCCCGCGCGCAGGCCACCTGCGGCGACGGGAAGAGCACCGCCTTCCCCATCGGAGCGCGCATCCGCGGCGGCCCGGCCGTCTACCGCACCGGCGGCGGCCCGCAGACCTGGTACCTGGACCTGACGAACACCACCGCCTCCGTGTGCACGGCCATCCACCCCGTCGTCGTGTTCACCGACAAGGCCCGCGCCCTGCGCCCGGCCCACCTGCAGATGGAGTTCGACGCCCCCGGAGGCGCCCTCCCCGTCAGCCTGGAGGCCACCGACCGCGACGAGATCATCGCCGTCTTCGACGGGGGCGAGGCCTTTCCCGGCTTCACCGTCGCCGCCGGCGGCTCGCTGACCGTCAAGGTCGCCCTGGCCTTCGCCCCCGACACCCCGGCCGGCGAGGTCGTCGCCGACGCCGCTCTCGTACAGCGCAAGGGCGACGACGGCGACTGGATCGGCGAGGCCGGCGGCTACCGCTTCTCCGTCGTAGGCTCCCGGGACGAGGACCGCGCCGGGGCCGGAGCGCTGGCCCAGACCGGCCCCCGCGACTGGGCGTACGGCGCCGGCGCCGTGGCCGCCCTCGCCACCGGCGGCGGACTCCTGCTGGGCGCCCGCCGCCTGCGCACCCCCGCCCGCTGACCCCGCCATACCCCCGGCGCGCCACACCCCGGGCCTACACCGCCCCCGCCCCCGCGCCCGCGCCCCTGCCCCGGCGTCCCGGCCCGCGTACGGAAGCCGCGTACGCAAGCCGCGTACGGAAGCCGTTCACCCGGCCCGCATAGAGTCCGACCGTGGAAGATCAGAACCGGCACCACCGCCCCGGGTCGCCCGTCCGCTCCGGGATTCCCGAGCACGGCCGCATCCCCAAGTACTACGCCGTCAAGGCGCGGATCGCCGCGCTCCTCGACGAGCTCGGCGAGGGCGGCCCGCTGCCCACCGAACGGGACCTCGCCGACCGGTACGAGGTCTCCCGCGAGACCGTCCGCCAAGCCCTGCGGGAGCTGCTGCTCGAAGGCCGGCTGCGCCGCTCCGGCCGCGGCACCGTCGTCGCCGGACCGAAGCTGGAGCAGCCGCTCTCCCTCGCCAGCTACACCGAGGGCGTACGCCGCCAGGGCCGCCGGCCCGGCCGCAACCTGATCGGCCTGGAGCGCTTCCCCTGCCCGCCCGACCTCGCCGCCGGCATCGGCGCCAAGCCCGGCGAGCCCGTCTGGCACCTGGAGCGCGTCCTGCTGGCCGACGACGAGCGCGTCGGCCTGGAGAGCACGTACCTCCGGGTGGCCCGCGCACCCCGCCTCGACAGCGACTTCCAGCCGGACTCCTCCTTCTACGGATATCTCCGCGACTGCCTCGGCATCTCCTTCGGGGACGCCGACGAGAAGCTGGAGACCGTCCTCGCGACCCCCCGCGAGGCCCTCCTCATCGGCACCCCGCCCGCCCTGCCCATGCTGCTCATCCACCGCTTCTCGCGCGACCAGGACGGCGTGCCCCTGGAACGCGTGCGGTCGCTCTACCGTGGTGACCGGTTCAGCTTCACGACCCGCCTGCGGGCTGACTAGCCCCGGCCCGACCACCCATAACCGGACGGAAACGGCACGCTGATGTCACAGAAAGGTAACGGGTCTAGTCCAAGTGTCGAGGGCCGTTCACCGGCCCGTCGCCGGCCCGACCCTCCCGGGCCACGGCGGCGGACCACCGTGGACGCCGTGAGAGTCATAGTCGTCGGAAGCGGCGTGGTCGGCACCATGCACGCCTGGCAAGCAGTCCAACGCGGCCACGAGGTCGTCCAGATCGAGCGAGAGGCGGAGGCACGCGGCGCATCACTGCGCAATTTCGGCCAGATCTGGGTCAGCGGCCGGGCCGGGGGAGAGGAGCTCGACACCGCCCTGCGGGCCCGCGAGCTCTGGGAGCGCATCGGCGCGGAGGTGCCCGGCCTGGGATTTCGCGCCAACGGCTCCCTCACCCCCGTCCGCACCGCCCGCGAGTACGCGGTCGCCGAGGCGGCCGCGGCCCGCCCCGACGCCGCCGCCCGCGGCTACGAGCTGGTCACCGCCGCCGAGGCCCGGGAGATCAACCCGGCCCTGCGCGGCGACTTCGAGGCGGCCCTGTGGTGCGAGCGGGACGCGGCCGTGGAGCCGCGCACCGCACAGCTCCACCTGCGCGAGGCCCTGCGCGCGAGCGGCCGCTACACCTTCGTCCCCGGACGCGAGGTCCGGGCCCTGGCGGGCCACGGCGGCGTACGGGACGACCACGGGTACATCCACCGCGGCGACGTGGTCGTCCTCGCCACCGGCGCCTGGCTGTCCGGCCTGGTCCGCGAGCTGGCGCACGACCTGCCCGTGCGGCGCGTACGGCTGCAGATGATGCAGACGGAGCCGCTCGGCGAGGAGCTGACCACCTCGATCGCGGACGCCGACAGCTTCCGCTACTACCCCGCCTACGCGTCGCCCGCGCTCGACGGCCTCAACAGGGAGCAGGCGCAAGCGTCGATCGCCGCAGCGCACAAGATGCAGCTGCTGATGGTCCAGCGCAAGGACGGCGGACTGACCATCGGCGACACCCACGAGTACGAGCACCCCTTCGCGTTCGACACCCTCGAAGACCCCTACGAGCACCTCTCCTCAGTGGCCGAGGCCTTCCTGGGCCGCCCCCTGCCGAAGATCCGGCGCCGCTGGGCGGGCGTGTACGCGCAGTGCACCGACACCACCCGCGTCGTCCACCGCCAGCAGGTGACCGACGACGTCTGGCTGGTGACCGGGCCCGGCGGCCGCGGCATGACCTGCTCGCCCGCCATAGCCGAGACCACCGCGAACGAACTGGGCTGGTGAGCCGGATGACCGAAACGACCCGCACCGAGGCCGAGGCCGAAACCGACACGTACGTGGACACGAACACGCACACGCACACGCACGCAGAACCGAACGCGGACCCGAACGCGGACGTGAACCGGAGGACCGGCTCCCGCGCCGCCGACCGCAGGCTGATCGTCCTCGACATGGCCGGTACCACCGTCGCCGACGGAGGGCTCGTCGAGCAGGCCTTCGAGCGCGCCGCGGAACGCCTCGGCGTCGCCCCGGGCACCCCCGACCACGCCGAGAAGCTCCAGTACGTCCGCGACACCATGGGCGAGTCGAAGATCTCCGTCTTCCGCCACCTCTTCGGCAGCGAGGAGCTGGCCCGGCGCGCCAACTCCGCCTTCGAGGAGGCGTACGGCGACCTCGTCTCCGGCGGCCTCGTCACCCCGCTCCCCGGGGCCCGCGAGACCATCGAGGAGCTGCGCGCCGACGGCCGCACCGTCGTCCTGACCACCGGCTTCGCCCGGGTGACCCAGGACGCCATCCTGGACGCCCTCGGCTGGACGGACCTCGCCGACCTCACCCTCTGCCCGGCCGACGCGGGCGGCCGCGGCCGCCCCTACCCGGACATGGTGCTCGCCGCCTTCCTGCGGACCGGCGCCGTCGCCGACGTGCGTGACGTGGTGGTCGCCGGCGACACCGCCTACGACATGCTCAGCGGGAGCCGGGCCGGCGCGGGCGTCGTGGCCGGCGTCCTCACCGGCGCCCACGACCGCGCGGCCCTCGTGGAGCACGGCGCGACGCACGTCCTCGCCTCCATCGCCGAACTCCCCTCCGTCCTGGCGGAGTCGACGTGAGCGGCATCCGCTTCGACGGGGTCAGCGTCGCCTACGACGGCACCACCGTCCTGGACTCCCTCGACCTGACCGTCGAGCCGGGCGAGGTCATGGCCCTGCTCGGCCCCTCTGGCTCGGGCAAGACCACGGCGCTGCGCGCGGTCGCCGGGTTCGTACGGCCCTCCGCGGGCCGGGTGCTCATCGGCGGCCGCGACGTCACCGCGCTGCCGCCGCACAAGCGGGGCATCGGCATGGTGGTCCAGCAGTACGCGCTCTTCCCGCACATGCGGGTGGAGGAGAACGTGGCCTTCGGACTGAAGGCCCGCAAGACAACCAAGGCGGAGATCCCCGGCCGGGTCGCCGAGGCCCTGGACATGACGGGGATGGCCGCCTACGCGAGGCGCTACCCGCGCGAGCTCTCCGGCGGCCAGCAGCAGCGCGTGGCCATCGCCCGCGCCCTCGCCATCCGGCCCGGCGTGCTCCTGCTCGACGAGCCGCTGTCCGCGCTCGACGCGCAGCTGCGCTCCGGGATGCTCGCCGAACTGGCCCGGCTCCACCGCGAACTGCCCGAGGTCTCCCTCCTGTACGTCACCCACGACCAGGTCGAGGCGCTCACCCTGGCCGACCGGATCGCCGTCATGGACCGGGCCCGACTCCGGGACTGCGGCACCCCGCAGGAGCTGTACCGCGCGCCGCGCACCGAGTTCACCGCCTCGTTCGTCGGCAACGCGAACCTGCTCCCGGTCACGGTGGCGGAGGCCGGAGCGGTCTTCGCCGGCCGTCCGCTGCTCCTCGACCGCGGCCGCGCGGTGCCCGGCTCGCACGCCACGCTGTGCGTACGGCCGCACCTGCTCGGCCTCGGCGACGGACCCAACGCCCTCAGCGGCACGATCGCCGAGGTCCAGTGGCGCGGCTCCACGCACCGGCTGTACGTCGACGTCGCCGGCCACCGCGTCAAGGCGGACCTGCCGGAACTGCGCGAGACCCCCGCCCTGGGGGACCGGGTCACCCTGCACTTCGAACCGCGGGACGCGGTGCTGCTGGCGGCGGGGGTGTCCCATGCGTGACGCCTCGCGGCGAGCCCCCGCCCCCACCCCGCCACCGCAAACCCAGCCCGAGCCCCAAACCCCGGTCCCGGTCCCGGCCCAAGCCCCGTCCGCCGGGCGGGGTTCCGGCGAGCCGGGGCTCGGCCGGCCCGGCGGGGGAGCGCCGCGGAGCCGCCGGCTGCCGCGCGGCGTGTGGGCCCTGCCGCCCGTGGCCGTGCTCGCCCTCGCGTTCCTCTATCCCCTCGGGCTCGTCGTCCAGCAGTCCTTCACCCCCGAGAACGGCGGCGGCGCCCTCGACGCCTACCGCTCCGTCTTCGCCTCCACCGCCTTCCGGGAGGCCCTCGGAACCACCGTCTGGCTGGCCGTCGGAGCCACCGCCGGCTGCCTCGTCCTCGGCTTCGCGCTCGCCCTCGTCATCGCCTTCGTCCCCTTCCCCGGGGCCCGCGCCGTCGCCAAGTTCATCGACGTCTTCCTCTCCTTCCCCTCCTTCCTCATCACCCTCGCCCTCCTCTTCGTCTACGGCACCGTCGGCATGGCCAACGGCGCCTGGACCGACCTCACCGGCGCCCCCGAGGGCCCCTTCCGGTTCCTCGCCACCCCCTGGGGCGTCCTCCTCGCCGAGATCACCTACTTCACCCCGTTCGTGATGCGCCCCCTGCTGGCCGCCTTCTCCCAACTGGACACCGCCCAGCTGGAGGTCGCCGCCGGCCTCGGTGCCCGGCCCGCCCGGATCGTCCGCCGGGTGATCCTCCCCGAAGCCCTCCCGGCCCTCGCCGCCGGCGGCAGCCTCGTCCTCGTCATGTGCCTCAACGAGTTCGGGATCGTCCTGTTCACCGGCGCCAAGGGCGTCACGACCCTGCCGATGCTCGTCTACGGCAAGGCCATCCTGGAATCCGACTACGCGGCCGCCTGCGTGGTTGCCGTCGTCAACATCGCCGTCTCCGTCGGCCTGTTCGGCCTCTACCGGGTGGTGGGCAAGCGTGCTGGTGCATAGCCGGACCGGCCGCTGGGCCGCCTGGGCCCTCTTCGGCCTCCTCTTCCTCCCCCTCTTCGCCCTGCCGCTGCTCGTCGTGGTCGCGGCCTCCCTCGCCACCCACTGGTCCGGCGCCTTCCCCTCCGGACCGACCACCGCGAACTACGCCGCAGCCGTACGGGGCGAATCCCTACAGGCCCTCACCACGTCCCTCGTCACCGCGGTGACGGCGAGCGTGCTGGCCCTCGCCCTCGGCACCTGGGCCGCGCTCGCCGCCGCCGCCCTGGGCAAGCGCGGCAAGCGCCTCCTCGACGCGCTGTTCGTGCTTCCCGTCGCCGTGCCGTCCGTGGTCGTCGGCCTCGCCGTACTCGTCGCTTTCAGCAGGCCGCCCCTGCTCCTCAACGGCACCGGCTCCATCGTCGTCCTGGCGCACACGATCCTCGTCACCGCCTTCGCCTACCAGTCGGTCTCGGCCGCGATCGTCCGGCTCGACCCCGCCTACGAACAGGCGGCGGCCTCGCTCGGCGCCGGCCCCGCGTACGTCCTGTGGCGGATCAGGCTGCCGCTCCTGCTGCCGTCCCTCACCGCCGCCGGCGGCCTCTGCTTCGCCCTGTCCATGGGCGAGCTGAGCGCCACGATGATGCTCTACCCGCCGGACTGGATGCCCCTGCCCGTCCGCGTCTTCACGGCCACCGACCGCGGTGCGCTCTTCGGCGGCTCCGCCGTCGCCGTGGTGCTGATGGCGGCCACGCTGCTCGTCCTGCTGGCCGTTTCGCGCATCCGCACCAGGGCCTCGTACCGCTGAGCGACCCGCGCCAACGCCCCCGTACGACGTCCCCCGCAGCAGCGTCCCCGTACGACGTCCCCCGCCCGAATCCCCCTTCCCCAGGAGGAAGCCCCATGCCCAGCACGCTCCTGCTCCGCACCACCGCGGCGCTGACCGCCGCCCTCGCCCTCACCACCACCCTCACCGCCTGCGGCGGTTCCTCCTCCGCCGACTCCCGGGCCGCCGAGAAGGTGGTCACCGTCTACAGCGCCGACGGCCTCAAGAGCGACAAGGGCGACGGCTGGTACGACAAGGTCTTCGCCGACTTCACCAAGAAGACCGGCATCGAGGTCAAGTACGTCGAGGGCGGCTCGGGCGAGATGGTGCAGCGCGCCGTCCGCGAGAAGACCAACACCCAGGCCGACGTGCTGATCACGCTGCCGCCCTTCATCCAGCAGGCCGACGGCAAGGGCCTGCTCCAGGCCTACCGGCTGCAGGGCTCCGACAAGGTCAACGGAGCGGACAAGGACGCCGACGGCAAGTGGACCTCGGTCGTCAACAACTACTTCGGCTTCGTCTACAACAAGAAGGAGCTCGCCGAGGCCCCCAAGACCTGGGAGGAGCTCCTGGACGCCCGGTACAAGGGCAAGCTCCAGTACTCCACCCCGGGTGTCGCGGGCGACGGCACCGCCGTCCTCATCAAGGCGATGCACGACTTCGGCGGCAAGGAGCCGGCGATGGAGTACCTGAAGAAGCTCCAGGCCAACAACGTCGGCCCCTCCTCCTCCACCAGCAAGCTCGCACCCAAGACCGACAAGGGCGAGCTGCTCGTGGCCAACGGCGACGTCCAGATGAACTTCGCGCAGTCCCGCTCCATGCCGAACCTGGGCATCTGGTTCCCGGCCCGGGACGGCGCCCGGCCCACCACCTTCGCCCTGCCGTACGCGGCCGGCCTCGTCGACAAGGCCCCGCACACCGAGAACGGCAGGAAGCTCCTGGACCACCTGCTCAGCACGGAGGCCCAGCAGCAGGTGAGCGGGGTCGGCGGCGGCTTCCCGGCCCGCACCGACGTCAAGCCGACCGACGCCAACGCCGTCGCGCTCACCCGGCTCATGACGGGCGTGGACGTATTCGAGCCGGACTGGGCCGACATCGACCAGAACCTCACCGGCTACGTGGACGCGTGGAAGTCGGCAACCGGAAGCTGACCGGTTACTTCCTGGCCACCCGAGGCCGCGAGAGTGACGCTTGCACGGCGACACCGCACGGTGACCCCTGCGCCACGCCCCTCGGGTAACGGGTCTGGACCGAGGACCGCACCTGCGGTCCGGACCCGCCCCGACGACACCCCGACCTGCCGCGCCTTCCCCACGACTACTCCCGGAGGAGTACGTGCCCACTGCTGTCCTGTCCGGACGCGCCCTCGCCGTGGCGGCCACCGCCACGGCCCTGCTCGCCACCGCCCTCGGCGGGCACACCGCCACCGCGAAGGAGTCGGCCGCGAACGCCGACAAGGTCCTCGTGATCGGCCTCGACGGCGCGGTCCTCGACCGCGTCAAGGCCGCCAACGCCCCCCACCTGCAAGGCCTGATGGCCCAGGGCCTGACCGCCCGCAGCACCCTGTACGCGAACCCGATGGCCGCGACCTCCTCGGGCCCCGGCTGGTCCACCATCGCGACCGGGGTCTGGCCCGACAAGCACGGCGTGAAGGACAACTCCTTCACCGGCAAGAACTACACCGCCCACCCGGACTTCCTGACCCGCATCGAGAACGCCAGGCCGACGCTCAACACCTACGCGGCCGCCGACTGGGAGCCCATCACCTCCACCGACCAGAACGGCCCCATCTTCTCGGCCAAGGTCGACAAGCGGCTCTCCCTCAAGGGCGACCGCGACGGCTACGGCAGCGAGGACCCGAAGATCGCCGCCGCTGCCGCCGCAGAACTGCGCGACCAGAACCCGGACGCGGCCTTCGTCTACCTCGGCGAGATCGACGCGGCCGGCCACTCCTCGGGGGCCGCCAGCCAGGCCTACCTGAACGCCGTCGCCCGGGTCGACGTCCTCGTCGGCAAGCTACTCACCGCCGTCCAGAGCCGTCCCGCGTACGCCCAGGAGAACTGGAAGGTCCTGGTCACCACCGACCACGGCCACACCAGCGGCGGCGGCCACGGCGGCTCCAGCATCGCCGAGCGCGGCACCTTCGTCATCGCCAGGGGCGCGGGCATCCCGGCCGGCTCGGTACGGGACGACGTGCGCCTGGCCGACGTCGCCGCTACCGCCCTCGCCCACGTCGGCGTCAGCGCCGCGGGCCTCGACGGGGTTCCGCTGAACGCCCCCGACAGCGACCCCTTCGACACCCTGCGCCCCGCCCTCCAGGCCCGCGTGGACGAGACCGGCATACCGGCCGGCACCAAGGGCTTCACCCGTACCCCGCCCGCGGGCTGGTCCGTGGACAACTCGAAGATGGGCACGGGCGGCGTCACCGAGTGGGCGGGCTGGACCTTCGCCACCGACGAGTTCTGGAGCCAGTCCCAGCGGGACCAGTGGCGCGAGCTGAACGTCCGCTCCCGTGACGTCTTCGCCGTCGCCGACTCCGACGAGTGGGACGACAAGAGCCACACCGGCACCTTCGACTCCACCCTGATCACCCCGAAGTGGCCGGTGACCGGCGGCACCACCAGGAACCTGACCTTCCAGACCCACTACCGCCAGGAGGCCGGGCAGACCGCGCAGGTCCTGGTCTCCTACAACGGCGCCGCCCCGGCCGTCGTGAAGAGCTACACCGCCGACGCCGTCGCGAAGTCCGAGTCGATCGCGCTCCAGGTCCCGGCCGGCGCCACCGACGTCCAGGTCCGCTTCCGCTACAGCGGCGACAACAACTGGTACTGGACCGTCGACAACGTCCAGCTGGGCTGACCCCCCGGGGCCGGACCGTCCGGGCCGTGGACGCCCTCCGCGTCCACGGCCCGTCCCGGATAGGGTGGTACAGACCAGAGGCCCCCGAGGTCAGAGGCCCCGCAGAGCGGAGAACAATCCCGTGGCAGAGCGCAAGCCGATCGAATCCTGGCTCACCGACATGGACGGGGTCCTCATCCACGAGGGCACCCCGATCCCCGGGGCGGATGCCTTCATCAAGCGGCTGCGCGAGTCCGGCAAGCCCTTCCTGGTGCTGACGAACAACTCCATCTACACCCCGCGCGACCTGCAGGCCCGCCTGAGCCGCATGGGCCTGGCCGTCCCCGTCGAGAACATCTGGACCTCGGCCCTGGCCACCGCGAAGTTCCTCGACGACCAGCGCCCCGGCGGCACCGCGTACGTCATCGGCGAGGCCGGCCTGACCACGGCCCTGCACGACATCGGGTACATCCTGACCGACCACGAGCCCGACTACGTGGTCCTCGGCGAGACCCGCACGTACAGCTTCGAGGCGATGACGAAGGCGGTCCGCCTGATCAACGCCGGCGCCCGCTTCATCTGCACCAACCCCGACGAGACCGGCCCCTCCACCGAGGGCCCGCTCCCGGCCACCGGCGCCGTCGCCGCGCTGATCACCAAGGCGACCGGCAAGCAGCCCTACTTCGCCGGCAAGCCCAACCCGCTGATGATGCGGACCGGCCTGAACGCCATCGGCGCGCACTCCGAGACCAGCGCGATGATCGGCGACCGCATGGACACCGACGTGCTGGCGGGGCTGGAGGCGGGCATGCAGACCTTCCTCGTCCTCACCGGCCTGACCTCGCTCGCGGACACCGAGAAGTTCCCCTACCGCCCCACGAAGACGGTCGACTCGATCGCCGACCTGGTCGATCTGGTTTAGCGCGTACGGCTGACACGTACGGCGCCGCTCCGGATGCGGAGCGGCGCGCCGCGCGTGAATCTCCTTGGTGAGGAGGTTCACCATGCGCAGCATTCCCACTGCTCTCCGTGTCACCGGTGTGGCCGTCACCCTGGCGGCGTTCACCGCGGTGACCGCGCCCACCGCCCTCGCCGGGGAGGAGGACCGCGGCGGCCGCGGGAGCATCTCGGCCGATCCCGACCCGGCCCACCCCGGAGCGCAGGTCAAGCTGCGCGTCCACGGCTGTGAGGGCACCCGGGGCGCCGCCAAGTCGTCCGTCTTCGTGGCGGACGCCGAGCTGTACGGCCGCGACGGCGGCGGCCGCAGCCCGCTCTACGGCGAGGCGATGATCAGCTCGCACGCCCCGCCCGGCCGGCACTCCGTCCGGGTGACCTGCGACGGCCACGACAAGGTCACCGGGTCCATCGAGATCACCCGCCACCACCGCCCGACGCACCACCCCTCGCCGGTCTGGCCGGTCCACGCGGGCGGCGGCGGCATGGCCGCCGAGCTCGCCGAGGGCTCCCGGCCGGCCGCGACCGCCGAGAAGGCGCACGGGACGCAGGGCCCGGGCCTGCCGCACACGGTGATCGGCGCGGTCCTCGCGGCCGCCGCCACCCTGGCCGTCGCGGGGCGCGCACTGGCCCTGCGGCGTCGCCGCAGCGGCGAGTGAGCCGGGCCGGTGCGGCGGCCGGCGGCCGGCTGCTGACCTTCGCCGCCTGGGCGGTGCTGGTCCTGGGCCTGTGGCTGTGGGGCCGCCAGCTCACCGGGGTCGCGGTGCCGACGGCCGGCCAGGCCGACGGCGCGGTGGGGCCGGGGCTGCCGGCCGCCCACGCCCCGATGCCGGGCTCCTCGCCGCAGCGCGTCGACGTGCCTTCCATAGGCATCCAGGCTCCGGTGATATCCCGGAGCCTGGACAAGGACGGTGCGATCGAGCCGCCCCCGTACGGCAGTCCGGGCACGGTCGGCTGGTGGGGCGCGGGCACCCAGCCGGGTGCCGCCGGGACCGCGCTGATGGTGGGGCACGTGGACACCAAGTCGAAGCCGGCGGTGTTCTTCGGACTGAGCTCGGCGCAGCGGGGCGAGAAGGTGCGGGTGGTGCGGGCCGACGGGTCCGTCGCCGAGTTCACCATCGAGGACGTACGGGTCTACGAGCGCGCGGGCTTCGACCCGCACAAGGCGTACGGCCAGCGGGTCGCGGGCAGGGCGGAGCTGCGGCTCGTGACCTGCGGCGGCTCCTACGACAAGGCGGCCAAGGAGTACACGGCCAATGTGGTGGTCTCCGCCTACCTGACCGGCACGGGCGTCCCCGCCGGCACGGCGGTCTAGGTCGCGCGCCCGTACGGGCGAAAACGAAGAGGCCCTCCGCAGCTTTCGCTGCGGAGGGCCTCTTCCGTCTGTGCGCCGCCAGGGACTCGAACCCCGGACCCGCTGATTAAGAGTCAGCTGCTCTAACCAACTGAGCTAGCGGCGCTTGGTGACAGGCAAAACTCTACCCCACCTGCGCGGGTGCTCGTGACAAGCCACGCCCGCCTTGTCCGATTAACCCATGTTTGAGTGGTTTGTCGTGCACGATATGTCTTGGCCGTGCCCCACCTGATGCCCCGCCAGGCGGAGGGCCGACCGACCAGTGGACGAGCAGGGGAGTGGACGGAACCGCATGACGATGCAGCCGCCGACGCACGCGCAGACGCAGATGCCGATGCCCGTTTTCGAGGAGTACGAGCCCGCGGGCGACTGCGGGTGCCAGGGCTGTGCTCAGCGCCGCCGGGCCCTCGCGCGGGCGCGGGCCATACCGCTGCGGGACGGGGGGCACCCCGCCGCCCGCGGGGCCCGCAGGGCGCTGGTCCTGGCCACCGCCGCCGGAGTGGTCCTCGGTGGCGGCGCCACGGCCGCGGCGGTCGCTGCCGTGCCGGCCGCCGGGCCGTTGACCGCGGACGACCCGCCCGGCTCCCCGCAGGGCGGCCGGGCCCCGCTTCACGGGCCGAAGGCCGGCCAGCCCGGCGCCCCCGGTGCGCCGGGGGTCCCGGGCGCCGTGCGGCGGATCGACCGGACGACGATCATCAACCGGGCGAAGCTGTGGCTGGACGCGAAGGTCCCGTACAGCATGACCGAGTACTGGACGGACGGCTACCGGCAGGACTGCTCGGGCTACGTCTCCATGGCCTGGAACCTCGGGACGAACGAGTGGACCGGCAGCCTCGACAAGTTCGCCACCCGGATCGGCAAGGACGATCTGCTGCCGGGCGACATGCTGCTCTTCCACAATCCCGCGGACCCCAGCAAGGGATCGCACGTGGTGCTCTTCGGCGGTTGGGCGGACGCGACGCGCAAGCACTACATCGCCTACGAGCAGACGAAGCCCACGACGCGGAGACTGGCGACGCCCTACGGCTACTGGACCAACTCGGCGAAGTACCTGCCGTACCGGTTCAACGGGGTCACGGGCGGGATCACTCCGGACGCCCCGGCTCCGGGCCCCCAGCCGGCGACGCCGACGGCCTTCCCGGGCGCGGCGAAGTTCGGGCCCGGGCTGAGCAACGAGCACATCGAGCGGCTGGGCCGGATGCTCGTCGACCGCGGCGGCTTCCGCTTCTACCCGAAGGGCCCGGCCAAGAAGTGGACCGAGGCCGACCGGCTCGCCACCCAGGCCTTCCAGCGCGCCCAGGGCTGGACGGGCGCCGACGCGGACGGCCTGCCGGGCGCGGAGACGTGGCGCCTGCTGGTCGAGCGCCAAGGCAAGGACATCCCGCCCTCGGTGACGGGTGCGCCGGGGCCGGGCGGGGTGCGGGCGTACCCCGGGGCCTCGGTCTTCCGGCTCGGCTCGTCGCACGAGGCCGTCGCCGCCCTCGGCCGCCGGCTGGTCGCGAAGGGCTTCGGCACGTATTACACCTCCGGCCCGGGCCCCCGCTGGGGCGAGGCCGACCGCCGCAACGTCGAGGCGTTCCAGCGCGCGCAGGGCTGGCGCGGCGCCGCGGCCAACGGCTACCCGGGCCCGGAAACCTGGCGCCGGCTGTTCGCATGACGGAGGCAACGATGTACCCCACGCGCACCACCTCGACCACGGGCACCCTCCGGATCCCCCCGGCCGCCCCGCGGCCCACCGGGCCGGACACCGCGCCGCCGACGGGCCCGACCCCGCCGTACGACCCCGCTGCGGGCACTCCGCCCCACACGCGAACCCCCGATGCACCGCCCCCGCCCCACTCCCCGGCGCGCGTCGCACCACCGGAGGCGTTCCCGACCGGCTCCCCGACGGGGCCCGTACCGGCCGAGGCGTCCCCGGCTGGCTCCCCGGCGGGCGTCGCACCGCCCGCGGCGTTCCCGGCGGCCGCCCGCCCGGCCGGTACCGACTCGCCCCCGGCGCCCCGGTCCGCCGTCGCCGAGGTCCCGTACGGCCCTTCCCCCGTGGCCCCCGCCGGCTTTCCGGCGGAGACCACCCGGGGTGAAGCGGTGTCGGCCGTGCCGTACGTCCCCGGCGCCGGGGCGGCGCCGGACCGGGTGGACGCTCCGTACGACCACTACGCCCCGGCTTCGGCCCGGGCCGTGGAGACCGGCGGTGTGCCGGCGCCGGTGGACCCGGCGGCCGACGTCGCCGCCGCACCGGAGGCCGCCCCGGCCCCGGCCGACGCCCCGGTGGAGACCGGCACGACCGTGCCGCCGTTCCCGGCGGCGGCCCCGGCGGCCGTGCCCCGGACCGCGCCGGCCCCGTCGGCCGTGGCCGTCCCCGCGCCGGCCGCGGGCGGCGCGGACGACGCCGACGAGGTGTCCCACGCCCGCCCCGCCGAGGCCGCGCCGGTCCTGCCGCACACCCGCCCGACGCCCGCCGTCGAGGCACCCGAGCCCGGCGGCGCCTCACCGCACGGGCACCCGGTCGCGGTGGTCGCCGCCCCGCGCGGAGGCGCCGAGACCCCGGTGCCCGCCGCCCGCGTACAGCCCGGGCCCGCACTCGCGCCTCCGCCCCAGCCGCAGTCCCCAACCCAGCCGCAGTCCCCACCCCAGCCGGACCTCCACCCCCACGCCGTGCCGCAGACCGCGCACGCCGGCGTCCCCGGCCCCGGGGCCGCCGAGATCGTCGCGCAGGCCGTGGCCCGCGGCCTGGAGCGGGAGGACGACGGCACCCCGGACATCCCCCGCGTCGCGGGGTTCCGCGGGACGGCGGTCACCGACGTGCCCGTGCACCTGCCCTTCCGCGCCGCACACCGGCCCCCCGCCCCCGCGCCGGCCCCCGCCCGCACGGCGCCCCACCGCGCGCGGAACCCCCGCCCGGCCCCCGGCCGCCGCGTCCCCCGCGGCGACGACCGGCTCCGGGAGCACCGCGGCCCCGTCCTCCCCGGCTGGGTCGGCGTGGCCGTCGGCGGCCTGGCCCTCGCCGGCTGCGCGGCCGTCCTCTGGCGGGCCGGGGTCGTCCCCGCCCCCCTCGTGGCCGCCTTCGGCGCGACCCCCCGCGCCTACCAGGGGCTGCGCGCCGCGCACTGGCCTCCGCTGGCCTTCCTCGGCGTCGTCGCGCTCGTCGCCCTCGGCGGCCTCGGCCGCGCCCGTACCGGCCACGCCTGGGTGCTCACCCTCTTCGGCCGCTACCGCGGCACGGTCCGCCGTACCGGCCTGACCTGGGTGAGCCCGCTCCTACTGCGCCGCCGGGTGGACGTGCGGTTGCGGCACTGGCGCAGCGACCCCATGCCCGCCGTGGACTCGGGCGGCCTCGCCCTCCAGGTCGTCGTCCAGGTCGTCTGGCAGGTCAAGGACACCGCCCGGGCCACCCTCGCCGTCGCCGACCACACCGAGTACCTCGCGGAGCAGGTCGAGTCGGCCATGGCCCGCGTCCTGTCCCAGCTCCCGGCCGACGCCTTCCACGAGGACGCCCCGACCCTGCGCGACGCCGAGGCCGTCGGCGACGCGCTGACCCGGATGCTGGCCGCCGAGACCGAGGCCGTCGGCGTCGAGGTCTTCTCGGCCCAGCCGATCCGGATCGAGTACGCGCCCGAGGTCGCCGAGGCCATGCGCCGCCGCCGGGTCGCGGCCATCGACGCCCGGCACCGCGACACGGTGCTGACCTCGGTGGTCGACGCGGTGGACGACACCGTCCACCGGCTGACCTCGCGCGGGATCGTCGAGCTCGACGACTACGAGCGCAAGGCCCTCGTGAAGGACCTGACGGTCGCCTTCTACACGGGACGCTCCGAGTAGCGCGTTCCGCGGCGGTACGGGAACGGGTGGCCGGTATCGAACCGGACCACCCGTTCCCCCGTTGGTATGGACACGGCCAACTCATGTCAATAATCTGGGACTTGGTCTAGACCTGAAATCCGTACGGCGATCCAGGGCCCGCCACACCATCCCCACGCGTGCGCACGCTCTCGCCGAACTCCCCCCACGTTCAAGGAGCATCATGCGTCACTTCCGCATGCCCGGACGGGCCGGCGCCGCCGCGCTCGGACTCGGTCTCGTCGCCGGTGCCACCCTGCTCAGCGCCCCCAGCGCCAGCAGCCACGGCTACACCGACACCCCCATCAGCCGCCAGAAGCTCTGCGCCAACAAGACGGTCTCCAACTGCGGAGCCATCCAGTGGGAGCCGCAGAGCGCCGAGGGCCCCAAGGGCTTCCCGGCCGCCGGCCCCGCCGACGGCAGGATATGCGCGGCCGGCAACACCCAGTTCGCCGAGCTCGACGACCCGCGCGGCGGCGCCTGGCCGGCCACCTCGGTGACCAGCGGCCAGAGCTACTCCTTCCGGTGGCAGTTCACCGCCAACCACTCCACCACCGACTTCAAGTACTACGTCACCAAGAACGGCTGGGACCGCACCAAGCCCCTCACCCGCGCCTCCCTCGACCCCCAGCCCTTCCTCACCGTCGCCTACAACGGCGCCCGGCCGTCCATGACCACCGTCCACCAGGGCGCCATGCCGAGCGGCAAGTCGGGCCGCCACATGATCCTCGCCGTCTGGACCGTCAACGACACCCCGATGGCGTTCTACTCCTGCTCCGACGTTCAGTTCTGACGTAACGTCAGCTAACCTCCGGCGGCATGCGGACGACGACTGCACCCGGAACCGTCGCGGAGCTCATGGCGCGCCAATGGGGCGACCACCGGCCCGGTCTGATGTACGAGGACACCGAGCGCCGCGTCCTCACCCGCCACCGGACCGCCCAGGAGGCCGCCGCACGCGCCGCGCTCCTCGTCGACCTCATGCCGCCGGGGGCCGAACCCCACCTGGGGGTGCTGCTCGACAACACCCCCGAGTTCCCGTTCTGGCTCGGCGCGGCGGCCCTCGCGGGGGCCGCCGTCGCCGGGATCAACCCCACCCGGCGCGGACCCGAGCTGGCGCGCGACATCCTGCACACCGACTGCCGCCTCCTGGTCACCGAGCCCGCCCACCTGCCGCTGCTGCGCGGCCTGGACCTGCCCGGCGTGCGCGTCCTCGTCACCGGCACCGAGGAGTACGCGGCCCTGCTCGCCCCGTACGCGGGCGCCGAGCCCGGCGCGGCGACGCTCGGCCGCCCGGGCCCGGCCTCCCGGATGCTCCTCTACTTCACCTCCGGCTCCACCGGCGCCCCCAAGGCGGCCGTCTGCACCCAGGGCCGGCTGGCGGCCGCCGGCTCTGCGCTCGCCCGGCGGTTCTCCGTCACCCCCGACGACGTGCACTACGTCTGCATGCCGCTCTTCCACGGCAACGCGGTGATCGCCGACTGGCTCCCCGCCCTCGCCGGGGGAGCCCCGGTGGCGCTGCGCCGGCGCTTCTCCGCCTCCGCGTTCCTGGACGACGTACGGGCCTACGGGGCGACGTACTTCACCTACGTCGGCCGGGCCGTCCAGTACCTCCTCGCCACCCCGCCCCGCCCCGACGACCGCGACCACACCCTGCGGCTCGGCTTCGGCACCGAGGCCGGGGCGGTGGACGCCGCCCGCTTCGCCGAGCGGTTCGGGGTCCGGCTGGTCGAGGGCTACGGGGCCACCGAGGGCGGCGCCTCCGTCCAGAGCACCCCGGACACCCCGCCGGGCGCCCTGGGCCGGGCCGGCGCGGGCGACGACCTGGCGGTGATCGACCCGGCGACCGGCCTGGAGTGCCCCCCGGCCCGGCTGGACGCCGAGGGCCGCCTGCGCAACGGCGACGAGGCGATCGGCGAGCTCGTCAACCGGGGCCGCAGCCTCTTCGAGGGCTACTGGCGCAATCCGGAGGCGGAGGCCGACCGCACCCGCGACGGCTGGTACTGGACCGGTGACCTCTTCTTCCGTGACCCGGAGGGCTTCCTGTACTTCGCGGGCCGCACCGACGACCGCCTCCGGGTCGACAGCGAGAACCTGGCCGCGGCGATGATCGAGAACATCCTGGCCCGCTGGCCGGAGGCGGCGGCGGTCGCCGTCTACGCCGTACCGGACGAGGCCTCGGGGGACCAGGTGATGGCCGCCCTCGCCCTGCGCGAGGGCGCGGTCTTCGATCCCCGGGCCTTCGCGGAGTTCCTGGCCGCCCAGCCGGACCTGGGCACGAAGATGTCCCCCCGGTACGTGCGGGTGGTCCCCGCCATGCCCGTCACCGCCACGAACAAGGTCCACCGGACCGCCCTGCGCCGCGCCGGCTTCCTGCCCGCGGCGACGGGAGCCGCCGCCCCCGGCCCGGACCCGGTCTGGCACCGCGCCCCCGAGGGGGACTACCGGCCCCTGACGGAGGCGGACCTCGCCGCCCTGCTCGCGCGGTACCGCGCCCACGGCCGCTCCCACCTGCTGCCCCGCTGACCGGGCGGGACCGCCACGCCCCTCCGGGCGCCCTGCGGCAGGGGCGCGGACCATGGTTTTGAGCACCCCGCGGGACCGGGTAGTATTTTCTCTGTCAGCAGGCGCCGCTAGCTCAGTTGGTTAGAGCAGCTGACTCTTAATCAGCGGGTCCGGGGTTCGAGTCCCTGGCGGCGCACCTGTCCTTCGGGCGGTTTCCGGTTCACCGGGGACCGCCCGAAGTGTTTCCCGGCCCCCGCCACCCCCTCCGTACTCAGAGCGTGAGCGACAGCAGCAGCGGCGCGGCCTTCCGGTTCAGCGTCTCCGCGGCGGCCCGCAGCCGGTGCGCGTGCTCGACCGGCATCGACAGCGCCAGGCAGCCGACCGAGGAGCCGGCGGTGATCGGGACCGCCGCGCAGACCGTCCCGACGGCGTACTCCTGCAGGTCCAGCACCGGCACGGTGGCGGGCTGGGCGTCGAGCTTGGAGAAGAGGACCCGTTCGTTCACGATCGTCTTCGACGTGAGCCGGGCGATCTTGTGGCGCGACAGGTGGTCGCGCCGGCCGTTCTGGTCGAGCTGCGTCAGCAGGCACTTGCCGACCGCGCTGGCGTGCGCGGCGGAGCGGAAGTCGACCCACTCGTGCACCTTCGGGGTGCGGGGGCTGTCCGCGAACTGCGTGATCCTGACCTCGCCGTCCACGTACCTGCTGATGTAGACGGCGGCACCGACCGAGTCCCGGAGCCGGTCAAGGGTCTCCTGGAGCTTGCCCGTGAGGGCCTGCTGCCGGTGGACGCCGGAGCCGAGCAGGACGAGGGAGTCCCCTATGGCGTAGGCCCCGTCGGCGACCTGCAGGACGTACCCCTCGCGGCGCAGCATGAGCAGCATCGGGGCGAGGTGCACGGTGGGCAGGCCGGTCTCACGCGCGATCTGCGCGTCGGTCACACCGCCGGTGTGCCGCGCGATCGTTTCGAGTACGCGCAGTGCGTACTGCACCGAGTGGAACGGCGCGGTCGGCTCGGGCTTCAGCGCCACGGTCTCCCCCTACCAGGTTGGTACCGCTTGCCCTTCCACGATAGCCACCAACAGGCCGGTGCGGTGGTCCTGTTGAAGAGATTGACGGCTCAATCACATCGTTCGGCCAGGATCTACTCCACTGGCATATGCCAAGGTCAAGCGTGTCGTCCCGGGAATGTCCCGGGCCCTCGCGGGGTTCCCCTTCCCGGTACGTCCGTACAGATGTCGTACCGACGTGGAATCGAGACGGGAGCGACGATGAGTGACACCGGGGACGCGCGTCAACAGGAGGACCGCGACACGATCCGCGGCACCGCACGGGGCCGGGCGCCCGTACCCCTGTCGGTGCTGGACCTCGTCACGGTGGGCGCCGGCAGCACCGCCGCCGCATCCCTGCGCACCAGTGTGGAGATAGCCCGGCTCGCCGAAGCCCGCGGCTACCACCGGCACTGGGTCGCGGAGCACCACTCCATGCCAGGGGTCGCCAGCTCCTCCCCGGCCGTGATCCTGGCCCACCTCGCCGCACACACCTCCCGCATCCGGCTCGGTTCGGGCGGGGTCATGCTGCCCAACCACGCCCCGCTCGCCATCGCCGAGCAGTTCGGCACCCTGGAGGCGCTCGCCCCGGGCCGCATCGACCTCGGGCTCGGCCGCGCCCCCGGCACCGACCCGCGGACCGCGGCCGCCCTGCGCGGGGCCGGGCGCCTGGACGAGGGGGCGGACGACTTCCCCCGCAGCCTCGCGGAGCTCGTCCGCTTCCTCGACGACGACTTCCCCGACGGGCACCCGTACGCCCGCGTCCATGCCGTCCCGGGTCCGGTGCAGGGCCCGACCGGACGGCCGCCGGTCTGGCTCCTCGGCTCCTCCGGCTTCAGCGCCCGGCTCGCCGGCGAGCTCGGACTGCCCTTCGCCTACGCCCACCACTTCTCGGCCGCCGGCACCCTGCCCGCGCTCGACCTCTACCGGCAGAGCTTCCGGCCCTCGGCCGCCCTGGACGCCCCGTACGCCGTCATCGGGGTCGCGGCGCTCGCCGCCGACACCGCGGAGCAGGCCCGCGCCCAGGCGCTCACCGGCGCCCTGTCGATGCTGCGGCTGCGCAGCGGACGGCCCGGACTGGTCCCGACACCCGAGGAAGCGGCCGCGTACCCCTACACCCGGCTGGAGCGGGAGTTCGTGGACAGCTGGCTCGCGAACGTCGTGCACGGCACGCCGGACGAGGTCCGCACCGGACTCGACGACCTGGCCAAGCGGACCGGCGCGGACGAGCTGATGCTCACCGCCAACGCCCACGGGGGCGAGGCCCGGTTGCGTTCGTACGGTCTCGTCGCAGATGCGTACGGCCTGCCGGTGGAGGGCCGCGAGGCGGGCTGACCGCACGCGAACGGAGTTTGGCTGGTTTGTTGCCGAAACCTTGCCGCAGGGTGGCTCAAGGCAACCTTAAACCGCTCGTCACCTGAGGTGGCGAGCGGTTTCTGATGTGCGCTCAGGTCTCTGACGAGCGGGTTTGCGCCCGGAGTGGTCTAGTCCTTGTTTGGTCCAAACCATTGACTCGGGGCCCCGGTGATCGCTATCACTTCTCCCACCCGAACTTCTCGCTCCCCCCTCCCACCCCCCGGAGGCAGTTCATGCACATCCGTAAACCCCTCATCGCGGCCGCCGCCACGGCCGCGCTGGCAGCCGGAGCGCTCGCCTCCTTCGCGGGGCTCGGCACGGCCCAGGCCGCGGGCGCCTCGGCCGGCGCGGCGGCGGGCGGTGTCCGCATCGCCTACTACGACCAGTGGAGCGTGTACGGGAACGCCTTCTACCCCAAGCACCTCGACACCCGCGGCATAGCGGGCAAGCTGGACGTGATCAACTACTCGTTCGGCAACATCCACCCCACCAACCTCACCTGTTTCGAGGCGAACAAGGCGGCGGGCGACGACAACAACCCCAACGCCGGTGACGGTGCGGGTGACTCGTACGCCGACTACCAGAAGTCCTTCAGCGCCGCGGACAGCGTCAGCGGCGTCGCGGACAAGTGGGACCAGCCGATCGTGGGCGTCTTCAACCAGTTCAAGCAGCTGAAGGCCAAGTACCCCCACCTGAAGATCAACATCTCGCTCGGCGGCTGGACGTACTCGAAGTACTTCAGCGACGCGGCGAAGACCGACGCCTCCCGCAAGAAGCTCGTGTCCTCCTGCATCGACCAGTACATCAAGGGCAACCTGCCGGTCGAGGGCGGCTTCGGCGGCCAGGGCGCCGCGGCCGGGATCTTCGACGGCATCGACATCGACTGGGAGTACCCCGGCTCGTCCGGCGGCCACCTGGGCAACCACTATGCCCCCGAGGACAAGCAGAACTTCACGCTCCTGCTCAAGGAGTTCCGCCAGCAGCTCGACGCCCACGGCGCGGCCAACGGCGGCAAGAAGTACCTGCTGACCTCGGCCCTCCCGGCCGGCCAGGACAAGATCAAGTACATCGAGACGGACAAGATCGGCGCGTACCTCGACTACGCGAACATCATGACGTACGACATGCACGGCGCGTGGGACAGCGACGGGCCGACGTACCACCAGTCGCCGCTCTACTCCCCGGCCGGCGACCCGACCGACCCGATCGCCCCGGGCACCCAGAAGTACAGCATCGACAACGCCATCGACTCCTGGATCGACGGCAACCCGGCCTACGGCATCGCCGGCGGCTTCCCCGCCAACAAGCTGACCCTGGGCTACGAGTTCTACTACCGCGGCTGGAAGGGCGTCCCGGCCGGGGCGAACAACGGCCTCGCCCAGTCCGCGACCGGAGCCTCCGCCGCCCGGCCCACCAGCCAGCAGGCCGGCATCGCCAACTACAAGGAGCTCGGGGGGATCGTCGACAACGCGGCGACCACCTTCTGGGACGACCAGGCCAAGGCCTCGTACTTCTACAAGGACGGCGAGTTCTTCACCGGCCTCAACCAGAAGTCCATCCAGGCCCGGGTCGACTACGGCAAGCAGCGCGGCCTGGCCGGCGCGATGATGTACTCGCTGCTCGGCCTGGACAACAACACCACGCTGCTGAACCAGATCTCGGACGCCCTCGGCGGGACCACCGTCCCGCCGACCACCCCGCCGACGACGCCTCCGACCACGCCGCCCACGACGCCCCCGACCACGCCTCCGACGACCCCGCCGGCCACCGGCTGCGGCTCCGTCCCGGCCTACGTCGCGGGGACCGTCTACACGGCGGGCAACGAGGTCG
The DNA here is from genome assembly GCF_042716505.1 of Streptomyces sp. NPDC058674. Lineage (NCBI taxonomy): Bacteria > Bacillati > Actinomycetota > Actinomycetes > Kitasatosporales > Streptomycetaceae > Streptomyces > Streptomyces sp. NPDC058674. The sequence goes on along the minus strand of NZ_JBHXSC010000002.1, from coordinate 160,669 downwards.
CCCACAACGGCCGCAAGTACAAGGCCCAGTGGTGGACGCAGAACGAGGTGCCCGGCACCACCGGTGAATGGGGTGTCTGGAAGGACCTCGGCGCCTGCTGATCCCCCCACCCCGCGCCGAGCGACACCCCGCCCCGCACCCGGTTTCCCGGGTGCGGGGCGGAGGTGTGTCACATGGTTGCCGGATTCCGGACACCGCCGCGTATCGGCCTCGCTACGCTCGGCCACGGCTGCATCCGACCCGCGTCCTCATGGGGGTGACCGTCCCGTGGTCAACATCCGCGACCTCGACCCCAGCGCCTCGCCGCTGGACTACTACGGCTTCGAACTGCGCAGGCTGAGGGAGGACGCCGGGCTGAGACAGGGGCAGCTGGGCGAGATCATCTACTGCACGGGGTCCTTGATCGGCCAGATCGAGACGGCCCGGAAGGTCCCGACCCGGGACTTCTCCGAGCGGGTGGACGCGGCGCTGGGGACCGGTGGGCTGTTCTCCCGCCTCGCCGGCCTGGTCCTGCGCAGCCAGCTGCCGACGTGGTTCCAGCCGTACGCGGAGATGGAGGCGCGGGCCACGTACATCTCCACGTATCAAGCCCAGTTGGTGTACGGGCTGTTGCAGACTCCCGACTATGCACGCGCGGTGCTGGCCACCGGCCTGCCGGATGGTTTGGATGAGTTGGTGGCCGCCCGTTTGGAGCGGCAGCGGATCCTGGGCCGGGAACAGCCGCCCATGGTCTGGGTGGTGCTCGACGAAGCTGCCCTGTATCGGCCGATCGGCGGTGGAGAGTCCATGAGGGAGCAACTCGCCCACCTGTTGAGCTTTAGTGAAAGGCGCTGGGCCAGGATCCAGGTCCTGCCATTCTCGGCTGGTGAACACGCGAGTCTGATCGGCTCGTTCACCACCATGAGGTTTGATGACGATCCCGACATCGTCTACTCGGAGGACCTCATCTCCGGACACATGACGGCCAACCCTGTCACCGTCAAGGAAGCCGCACTTCGTTACGCTCACCTGCAGGCCGCCGCTCTCTCTGTGGAGGCTTCGGCGGCGTTGATCATCCGCGTAATGGAGGAACGTTATGGGCACCAGCCAGAACCTGACCAACGCGCGGTGGCGTAAGTCGAGCTACAGCGGAAACACCGGCGGCGAGTGCGTCGAGTGCGCCCCCCTCGGCGCCGCCGGCTGGCGCAAGGCCTCCTACAGCAGCACCAACGGGGGCGAGTGCGTCGAGGTGGCCGCGCAGCCCTGCCGGGTCGCCGTTCGGGACTCCAAGCGGCCCGACGGGCCCGCCTTCACCGTGGCGCCGGAGGCGTTCGGCGCGTTCGTCCGGAGCCTGTGACCGTACGCCCGGCCCGCCCGGCCCCGCCCCGTACCCCTCAGACCCGGGGATGCGGGGCGGGCCCCTCGGCCGGGGTCGCGAAGGCCGCGGAGCCCTCGGCGGCGGCCTGGCGGTCGATCATGCCGGCGATCACCTCGGGTGCCACCGCCCGGGAGTACAGCCAGCCCTGGCCGGTGTCGCAGCCGACGCGCCGCAGCCGTGCCGCCTGGCCGGCGGTCTCCACGCACTCCGCCGTCACCGTCAGGCCCAGCCGGTGGGCGAGCTGGACCAGGGCCTCGACGATGGTCTCGTCGGCCGGGTTGGGGTGGGCGCCCTCCTCGTAGCGGAAGCCCCGTACGAAGGAGCCGTCCAGTTTCAGCACCGAGACGGGCAGCCGGCTGAGGTAGGCCAGGTTCGAGTAGCCGGTGCCGAAGTCGTCGATCGCGATCCGGACCCCCATGTCGCTCAGTGCTTGGAGGGCCTGGAGCGGGCGGCCCGCCGAGCCCATCACGGCCGACTCGGTCAGCTCCAGCTGGAGCAGCTGCGGCGCCAGCCCGGTCTCCGCGAGGATCTCCGCGACGTCGCCCACCAGGTCGGAGTCCCACACCTGCCGCACGGCGACGTTCACCGAGACGAAGACGGGATCGTCGCTGGGCTGTTCGAGCTGCCAGCGCCGGGCCTGCCCGCAGGCGGTCCGCAGCACCCACCGCCCCAACTGGACGATGGAGCCGTCCTCTTCGGCGATGCCGATGAATCGGTTCGGCGTCAGGGTGCCGAACTGCGGGTGGTTCCAGCGCACCAGCGCCTCCACCCCGCGCACCGCGCCGCTCTCCAGGTCCACCAGCGGCTGGTACTCCAGCGCGAACTCGCCCTGCTCCACGGCCGGGCGCAGCGTGGAGGAGAGGGCCTGTCTCGTCATCCGGTGCGCGTTGCGCTCCGGGTCGAAGAGGGTCCAGCGCGCCTTGCCGTCCGCCTTCGCCCAGTAGAGGGTCGTGTCGGCGGCCTGCATCAGCGCGGTCGCCGAGGTGCCGGCCGCGGCCCGCTCCACCACGCCGATCGAGGCCGAGACCGACAGCCGCTGCCCGGCCAGGTCGAACGGTTCCTGCACGGCGGCCAGCACGCTCCGCGCCAGGTCGGAGAGCTGCTCGGTGCCCGTGGAGTCCTCGACCAGCAGGGCGAACTCGTCGCCGCCGAGCCGGGCCACCAGGTGCCCGCCCGTGCGCCCGTAGCCGGACTGGTCGGCGCACTGGGTCAGCCGGGCGGCGACGGCGGCCAGCAGCCGGTCGCCGACCCGGTGGCCGAGGGTGTCGTTGACCGCCTTGAAGCCGTCGAGGTCCAGGTAGCAGAGCCCGATCCGGCCGCTGCCCCCGCCGTGTTCGTACGAGGCGGCCTCCAGGGCGGCGGAGAGCCGCTCGAAGAACAGCGCCCGGTTGGGCAGCCGGGTCACCGGATCGTGCATCTGGAGGTGGCGCAGCCGGGCCTGGAGGTCGCGCCGGTCGCTGATGTCCGCGACGGACAGCAGGACGTCCCCGGTGCCCGGCACGGGCCCCAGCGAGACCTCGGTCCACAGCGAGTGCCCGTCCGGGTGCTTGAGGCGGCGGGTGCAGCGCAGCCGGGCCTGCCGGCCGCGGAGCACCTCCTGGTACGCCGCCCAGGTGCGGGCCTCGGCGGCCAGGTCGACCAGGTCGGCGGCGCACTGGTGGGTGAGCGCGTGCGGCTCGGTGCCCAGCAGTCCGGCGAAGGCATGGTTGGCGGTGACCACGAAGCCGTCGCGGTCGACGACGGCCATGGCGAGGTGGGCCGCGTTGAAGGCGGCCCGGTAGTCGCGCAGCTCGGACCGGGCGCGGGACGACGGCCCCGCGGCGGCGGTGGACGTGACGGCCGCGGGGGACGCGACAGCCCCGGCGGCCGACACCGACACCGACACCGACGGCGCTGCCGGTGCGGGCGGGTGACGCTCCGTAATGGCCGATCGGATGCCGTCGGCCGCCGATCCGGCTCCCTCTGAGGTTCCGCTCACCGTTGGCTCCCGCAGTGCTCGTGAGTGTCCGTGCAGGAAAGTGTGCCGATCATAGAGGCTGCCGGGAGGCCCATCCAGCGGCATCGCCGGGCGGAACAGGGGTGTTCGGCAAGGTGACGGATCGTCGGCCGATACCGGAGTGATCGTTTCTGCGCGGCTCTGAACGTGCTGCGACCTCCGCTGATCTCGGCTGATCGGACGTGACGTTCCGTAGAGGGTCGCGTGAAGGCCGGGGGTCACCGGCTTGACGTACCCCTCACTCGTGTGGGGCAGCGGAACAGGGCATTGGTACGACAATCGCCTCAAGGTGGACGAGATGGTACCAATCCACCACCGGAGGTCGATGTGCCGCGACAGCAGACACCCGGGGGAGTGGATCGCTGCTCCCGCTTGCGAAGTACCGGAGCGGCGTTCACCTCCCTCACGGCGCTCGCCGCCATGTCGCTCGTCGCTGGGCCGGCCGTGGCCGACTCCGGGGCCGGTCCCTGCGCACTGACGCGCACGGCGGCCCACCACTCCCTGGGGCTGGACACCTGGAACGGCGCCTACCCCCGGCCCGAGCGCACCCTCGACGCGGTCATGGTCTTCCTCTCCTTCCCCGACCACCGCCCCACCGTCACCCCGCAGGAGGTGGCCGGCGACCACTTCCCCGCCACGAGCGAGTTCTTCGAGCGGGCCTCGTACGGCCGCTTCCGCCTCGTGCCGCACCCCCAGCGGGAGTGGGCCACGATGCCCAGGCCCTCCACCGCGTACGGCATACAGCGCGACTGGGCGCCCGAGGACCGGGCGGCCTACCTCCGGGACGCGGTCGCCACCGCCGACGTGCGGGTGGACTTCTCCCGGTACGACGTCGTGTACTTCGTCGCGGACCCGGACGCGCCGGGAGTGGACTCCGACGCCACGAAGGTCGTCAACTTCGACCGGCCGATCCGCGCGGACGGCACGGACCTGCGCCGGATCGTCACGGTCTTCGAGCAGCACCCCCCGGACCGCAACGTGCTGGCCCACGAGACCGGACACGTCTTCGACCTGCCCGACCTCTACCACCGGCCCACCGACGGCAAGGGGGACTGGGACACGTACGTCGGGGACTGGGACGTCATGGGCAGCCAGTTCGGCATGGCGCCCGACCTCTTCGCCTGGCACAAGTGGAAGCTGGGCTGGCTGGAGGCCTCCCAGGTGGACTGCGTACGGTCGGGCTCCTCGATGCACACGCTCCAGCCGCTCGCGCAGACCCCGCCGACCGGCGGTACGGGCGGCACCCGCCTCGCGGTCGTCCGTACGGGCAGCGGCAGCGCGATCGCCGTCGAGGCGCGCGGCTCCGCCGGCAACGACGGGGAGACCTGTACGGAGGGCGTACTGGTCTACCGCGTGCGCAACGAGCCGGCGTCGGGCGGCGGCCCGATCGAAGTGCTGGACGCGCATCCGCGGACCGAGGCCTGCTGGGACCGCTCGGTGTACCCGCCGCTGGCGGACGCGCCGCTGGAGGTCGGCGAGACCTACACCGTGCCGGGGGAGCGGATCACCATCGAGGTGGCGGACCGGACCCCGTCGGGCGCCTACACGGTGAAGATCACGACCTGAGCGGCGCGCACGCCCACCGGAACACGAAGAAGGCCCCCACGTTGGTGGGGGCCTTCTTCCGTCTGTGCGCCGCCAGGGACTCGAACCCCGGACCCGCTGATTAAGAGTCAGCTGCTCTAACCAACTGAGCTAGCGGCGCTTGCTGACGTCGTAGACATTAGCATCCGGATCCGCCGAAGGAAAAATCGAAATCCCCAGGTCGGTGGTGGGCCCGGTGTGGCGGGCGGCCCGGACGAAGGCCCAGAGCAGAGCCTCGGGGCCGGGGAGCCAGGGCGTCCGGGTGTCGGGGGCCACGAGCCAGCGGGAGGGGCCGGGCACGGCGGCCAGCGGCGGCACGCTGACGGCGTCGCCGCGCCCGTGGCACAGGGGCGCCGGAGCCGTACGGGAACCTCCCCACTCCTCCCAGGCCAGCAGGGCGGGCAGCCGGTGCGCCGTCCCGGGCGCGGCGAAGAGCAGCAGCCGGCCGCGGTGCGCGGCGACCGGCCCGGAGCCGGGACCCTCGGCCCGGAGCAGGCCCAGTACCCGGCGGCCGAGGACGAGCGGGACGTTGACGACGTCGAAGGCGGTCCCGCAGGGCAGCACGGCGGGCGCCGCGGGCCGGGCCTGCCAGAGGGCGAGGGTGCTCCGGGGGTGGGCCGACGCCGAGGCGAGCCAGGCCGCGCCCTGCGGGGTGACGCGGGTGGCGGGGGTGGTGCGTGCGTCGGGGGCGGGGCAGCCGGGAGCCGTCGTCAGGGTCGTCATGGCCCAGGTCTACAGTCCGTAGCAGGACCGCTCCCGGGAGTTACCGGAAACGGGGACAGGGCGGGTGGCACTGCGGTATGTTGCGCCGCGCATATGCCAGGCGACCCCGCGCGACCCCGCTCGGCTCCGCCCGCGCCCCTTGCGGGTCACGGGTCGCGGGTCGCGGGTCACGGGGCGTCCGGGCCGGCTCCGCGCTGGAGGGTCTCGCCGAACTCGATCATCTTGCGGGCGTAGTCCTCGGTCCAGTCGGCCTGCGCGGCGATCACCGCGGGGGAGAGCCGGTCGAAGCGCCGCGGGTCCGCCAGCTGCGCCGCCGCCATCGCCTGGAACTCCACCGCGCGTTCCTGTGCGGCCCGGAAGGCCAGGGTCAGTTCCGTCGCGCGGGTCAGCAGCTCGCGCGGGTCGTCGATCGACTCCAGATCGAAGAAGTGCTCCGGGTCCGTGACGGCTTCCGAGGGCTCGAAGAGCAGCGGCGCGGGCCGCAGCCGGCGCTCGGTCCGCTCGGGCTCTGCCATGCGTGTCCTCCTGGTGCTGCGCGTGCGAAATGCTGCCGGGCCACCGTCCATTGTCCAACGCCGCGCAAGGGCGCACCGCCGTGGACCGTGACGCGCTGGAACGCCCGTACGAGCGCTGAGGCGGACGGGGAGGCCCACCGGCACAGTGGCCGCTGGGTCGAGCAGGTGAGCGGCCGATGCCCCGTCAGCCGCCACCCCGACGCCCACGCCGAGCCGCTGCCCGCGACCCGGGGCATGCCACCCGCCGCCGCGCGCCGTCCGCCGCTCGGACTACGGCCGCCAGGACACCCGGTGTTCGGCAAGGTGTGCGAGAACCGAATGGTTGGCCTCCCAGCCGTCCGGGAACTTCACCGTCACCCCGAGCTGCACCGGCTCCGTCGAGGGGTGGTCGTCCAGCAGCTCCGCGATGCCGGCCCGCGCCACCACCACGCACGCGTGCCGGTGCCGGGAGGCCAGTACGCACAAGCGGCCCGTCTCCAGGTGGAACGCCGTCGCGTCGGGGCGGCCCGACAGCGGGTGGAGGACGACGGTGAGGTCGTACTCCCGTCCCTGGAGGCGGTTCGCGGTGTCCACGATGACCCCGGTGACCCCGAGCCCGGCCAGCGCCGTGCGGACCGCGGCCGCCTGGTCGCGGTGGGCCGTGCCCACCGCGATGCGGTCGGCGGTGAGGGGGGCCGGGCCCCGCGCGTGCTCGTCCGAGGTCACGGCGCCCCGGTCCAGGGCGCGGCGGACCACCTGGGCCACCGCCCGCACCGCCTCCGGGTCGGTGCGCGGGGTGTGCCGGGCCGGGAGCTCCAGCAGGCCCCAGCCCGCCTCGGCGGCCTCGTCCAGCACCCGGTCGGGGCCGGACCCGTCCGAGGCGACGCCGTACGAGAGCCGCCGCTCGCCCGGGCCGGTACCGCTGCGGAACTGCGTGTACGGGTAAAAGGCGCGGGAGACCAGGGGCGCCGCCGTCGCCGGGAGCCGCCAGGACACGGGCAGCCGGTGCTGGGGCAGCTGCGGGTTGTGGGCGAGCAGGGTGCTCACCGCCGACGCGGAGGGGTCGTAGGACAGGCCCGCCCACTGCTCCGCGCCGACCACGCTGAACGGGTCGAGCTGCCCGGGATCGCCCACGAACAGCGCCCGCTCGAACAGTCCGGCCACGGCCAGCAGCGCGTCCGAGCGCATCTGGTACGCCTCGTCGACGATCGCGTGCTCCCACGGCTCGGCGTCCTTGACGTAGGCCCACTTCGCCGCGGTGGAGATGGTCACCGGCAGCCCGGCGAGGTCCCCCGGCTTGGCGGAGAGCGTGACCGACGGCAACTCGCGCAGCGCGGGATCGTAGGCCTCGCCGTCGCTGCTGTGCAGCCGGCCGACCTTGAGCCCGGGGTCCTTCTCCGCGAGCCGCAGCACCAGGTCGTCGACCTGCGCGTTGGTCTGCGCCACCACCATCAGCCGGCGTCCGGCGGCGGCCAGCTCGCGTGCGGCCCGCACCACGAGGGTGGACTTTCCGGCTCCGGGCGGGGAGTCGACGACGACACCCCGCTCGGTCCCGTGCAGCGTGTCGTGCAGGATCGCGGCGGTCGCCCGCGCGGCGGCCGCACCCGGGTCGAAGGCGGTCACAGGAGGTCCTCGTCGGTCACGGCGTCGGGCGCGGGGGCGGTCGGGGCGGTCAGGTGGCCGGGCGGGCCGCCGTGCGTCCACGGGGTCCGCTCCGGGTCCGGGAGCTTCGGTCCGCCGCGCGCGTCGTGCTCGAAGAGCGTCCAGCACACCCGGTCGCCCTTCTCCGGCACCGAGCCCGGCTCCGGGTCCCTGCCGCGGCCCATCTTGTCCAGCAGCCGCAGCACCAGCTGCCCGTCCTCCTCGAACCGGACGAACCGGGCGGACTGCGGCCGGCCGTCGAGCGACCGGTACACCTTCGCACCGCCCTCCTCCGCGAGCTGCGGCCGGTCCTCCGTGGCCACCGTCACCAGCGGGCGCGGACTCGGCCGCTTCCCCTGCGTCCACTCCATCACCACCTCGGTGACCTCGCCGGAGAAGGCCTCGCCGGCCAGCCGGCGGCCCGCCATGACCAGGGGGTCGTCCAGTGCCTCCTGGGCCTCCAGACGCACCTGCTCGGTCTCCCGGGTGGCCAGCTTCTGAGCCGCCGTCACCGCGTCGTCGCGGCGCGGCTGCGGGGGCTCGCCCGCCCGGACCCGGTCGCGGTGGCCGGTGTAGGACCAGCGGTCGCGGGTCCAGCGCTCCTCGGCGCGCTCACCGGCCGGCAGTGCGCGCACCAGCTCCAGGGAGCGCCACACCGCGTCCCACGCGGGCCGCATCTGGGCCTCCACCAGGGCGCTTACGTGCTCCTCGGCGCGGGCGAGCGCCGCGGCGTCCGGGGGTTCGGCGGTGCGCGCCGCGTCGTAGCGGGCCATCGCCGGGGCCAGCACGCGGTTGTCGAAGGCCGGGTCGGTGGCCGGGCCGGCGGGCGGCACGAGCAGCTGCCCCTCCCGGTCGCGGCCCAGCTCGGCGCGCAGGGCGGCCTCCGCACCGGACTCGCCCTCCGGCGGGGCCGTCCAGGCGAGCAGCGCGCCCAGGTGCTGGTCCTCCAGGTTGCTCTGGCCGCTCGCCCAGTGCCGGGACAGCAGGTCGGTCGCCGACAGCAGCATGGACGAGCCGGGCACCCGCGCGCGCTCCCCGAGGTGCGTGAACCAGCGCCCCAGCAGGGGCACCCGCGCGGGCGCCGGATAGGGATTCTCCGGGTCCTCCTCGGCGGTCCGCCGGAAGCGCATCGACCGCCCCAGCAGCCGGACGTATTCGACGCCCGCCCGGCTCGGCACGACCAGTTGCGGGGCGTCCAGGCACAGCTCGGCCTCGACCTTGGTCTTGCGGCCCGTCTCCGGGTCGGTCTCGTTGCGCTCCACGTACTCGACGTCGTCGGCGTAGGCGTCGACGTACGGGAGGACCACGTCCGCGAGGTCGGCGAGGAACCCCCAGCGCAGGTCGCGGTCGCGCGGCTGCGGCACCACGAGGAGCCGGGGCGCGGCGGGGTCGGTGCCCACCAGGGCGCCCAGCGGCGCCCCGGCCTCACCGGCCGTCGTCAGGGGGACGAGGACCAGCGGGCGCCCGCTCAGGTGCCGGTGCCGTACGGTCGCCAGCGGCTGGGCCCGGCCGGCCCGGAGGGCCTCCAGGCGGGCGAGGGTGCTCATCAGGCTCATCCGGCCGTCTCCAGTACCCCGGCCAGCGCCTCGGCGCGCAGCCGGGCCGCCCGGTGCAGCGCGGCCGCGGTGGGGTCCTCGGCGATGCCCGGTTCGGCGTGCGGCCCGGTGCCCCGTTCCGCGTGCGGCCGCCCGGCGGCTGCGGCGAGGGCCTGCTCGACGGTGGTCAGCGCGCCCAGCTCGCCCCGCACGGAACGCCCCAGGGCGGTGACCTCGTCCGCGGCGCGGGCCTTCTCCCGGCAGTGGAAGGCCAGTTCGCAGGCGGCCAGGCACTCGGGGGCGTAGGCGGCGTCCACCGCAGCGACGGCCTCGGCCAGCTCCTCGGCGGTGCGCTCGGGGTCGAAGCTGAGCCCTTCGGGCAGTGCCCCGGCCAGCTCCTCGACCCGGGTCAGCCGCTCCAGCTGGCGCCGTGTCACGGAGCGCTCGCGCCGGACGTCGACGGGTGCGGCGGTGGGCAGGTTGGAGAAGTCCTTGGGGCAGACCAGCAGCACGGTGTGCGCGGCGCGGGCGCCCGGCAGCTTCTCCGCGGTCTTCTCCAGGGCCAGGACGTAGACGGCGGCCTGGCGGGCCGCGGCGCCGACCTTCGCCGCGTCGGCGGCCCCGTCGATCATCGGGAACGACTTGATCTCCACGACGCTCCAGCGGCCGTCGGGATGCACGACGACGGCGTCAGGCTCCAGGTAGGCGGGGGTGCCCGCCACCTCCAGGGCCAGCATCGGGTGGTCGAGGAGCGTCCACGCCCGGGCGGCGGTCGCCTCGCGCAGGGCCAGGGCGGTGCGGGCGGCGCGGCCCTCGGGCCCGGCCGCGGTCAGGTCGGGGACCAGGGCGTCCGGCCCCGGGGCATCGGCGCCGGCGCCGAGGTGCTCGTGGACCAACCGCAGCAGCTCGGCCCCGCCGTCGCCCTTGACCTTGGCCTCGAAGGAGTTCCCGCGGACGATGGCGAACTGCGACTGTCCGAAGGCCGCGGGCGAGCCGAGAGCCGCGGCGAGCACGGTCTTGTCCACTCCGGCGCCGTCGAGCAGGGCGCGTCTGCCGCAGCCGGGATTGGCGGCGAGGGCCGCCAGCGCCCGGGCGTCGAGGGGGCGGGGCGGCACGGCGGGTCCGCGCAGATCGGCGAGCCGCTGCCGCAGGGTCGCCGGCTGCGGGGCCTGGTGCGCGCTGCTCTGCGGAGGGACGCGGGGCGGGTAGGAGCTCACCCGCGGAAGTGTCCCATCCGCCACTGACAATCGTGGACTTACCGCGGAAACCGGCGGCCGGGGGGAGGCGGTGGTTCCGCGCTGGGGGCGGGCGCGGGCCGCCCGGTGTACGCGTGATGGATGATGGACGGGCAACAGAATCATCGTAAAAACGCGCAGACTCTCACCTATCCGGAGAATTCACATGGCCCCCCGCATCCTGCTGGCCCGCCACGGCCAGACGGCGTGGTCCCAGCTCGGCAAGCACACCGGACGCACGGACGTGCCCCTGCTGGAGGAGGGGAAGCGGGGCGCCAAACTGCTCGGCGAGCGGCTGGCCCGGGACCCGTGGGCGGGCCTGCGCGCCGGACTGGAGGTCCGCACCAGCCCGCTCGTGCGCGCCAGCGAGAGCTGCGACCTGGCGGGCTTCGGGGCGTCGGCCGACCCGTGGGACGCGCTGATGGAATGGGACTACGGCGACTACGAGGGCATGACCCCGGCCGAGATCCAGGCGGTCCGCCCGGGCTGGCTCATCTGGCGCGACGGGGTGCCGGGCGGCGAGTCCGTGGCCGAGGTCGCGGCCCGCGCCGACGAGGTGGTGGCCTGGGCGCGCTCGGCGGAGCGCGACGTCCTGGTCTTCGCCCACGGGCACATCCTGCGCACCCTGGCCGCCCGCTGGCTCGGCTTCGAGGCCTCCTTCGGCGCCCGCATCCGCCTGGAGCCGACCTCCCTCTCGGTGCTGGGGTGGGCCTACGGCGCCCCCGCGCTGGAGCGCTGGAACGACACCGGGCACCTGGACGGATAGCGCCGCCGGGCCGCCGGCACGGGCCCGCCGGCCCGGGCCCGCCGACCCGGTGGACCTCTGCGGTCACGGGCCCGGCGCGATCCGAAAGGGGCGGCCTAAGCGGACGCGTGCCGGGCCAGGAAGGCGCCCACGCGCGGGGAGCGCCGGTGCGGCGCCAGGGTGCGGGCGGTGTCCGCGAGCATGGACCGGACCCGGGTGGACTGGACCTCGGCCAGCAGGTCGAGCACCCGCCCGCCCGCCCAGGCGGCCTCGTCCGGGGCGCCCGCGTGGGCGAGGTCCCCGGCGAGTTCGGCGGTGTAGAGCGCCACGTTCCGCGCGAAGTGCGGGTCCTGGAGGTCGGCGGCGCGGCGGGCGTGCCGGGCCGCGCGGGCGTACTCCCCGAGCGTCGCCCGGCACCGGGCCTCCAGGGACTCCAGTTCCGCCTCGCCGAAGAAGGACATCCACTCGGGGTCCTTGTCGCCCGGGCCCCGGGAGAATTCCGTGTGGGCCCGGGACAGCGCCTCCTCGCAGGCCTTGCGGTCGGCCAGCCCCGCCCAGCCGCCCGCCTCCCGCAGGGCGAGCAGGGACAGGAGCCGGGGCGACCCGACGGCGCGGGCGGCCCGGCGGCCCGCCTGGGCCGCCCGTACCGCCTCGCGGGAGCGGCCGCAGTCCCGGGCCAGGAACGCCATGTTGCTGAAGGCGTGCGCCTCCAGCCCCGGGTCCCCCGCCACCCGGGCCGTCGCCAGCGCCTCCGCGTAGTGCGAGCGCGCGTCGTCGAAGCGGCCGGAGTCGTGGGCCAGCCAGCCCACCGAGACGGCCAGTTCTCCGGCGCCCGCGTGCAGCCGGTCCTCGGTGGACTGCCGGGCGGACCCCGCGTCGAGCAGCGCGTACGCGGTCCGCAGGGGCTCGGCGGCCCGGCGGTAGAGGGCGTCCGCCCCGTGCCGGTCGTCCAGCAGCCGGATCTGGCGTACGGCGTCCTCGACGGCCGCGGCCTCGGCCTCCCCGGCGCGGGAGGGGAGGCGGCGGGTGTCGCCGAGCAGGGTCAGGCCGAGCGTTGCGGCCGCCACGGTCGCGGAGCCTCCCGCCATGAACGCGCGACGCAGCACGTCGCTCTCCTTGGGGCCGGTGCGGTGGTGGGCGGGGGCGGGGGCGGGGGTGCGCTGCGCGGAGCGGCCCCGGACCGCCTCGCGCGGGGGGAAGCCCAGGTCGGCCAGGGTCCGGCCGGGGAACAAGTGGAGGAGGACCCGCTCGTACGCGTAGTTGGGACAGCGGATCTCCCCCGACTCGACCCGGCCGATGTAGCGGGCGTCGCAGGAAACCGTTTCGCCGATCTCCCTCGCCGCCCGGCGCACGAGGGCCGCGAACTCGGCCGGGGAGCGCTGTCCGCGCAGCCGCCGGAACGTGGAGTTGGGTGAGTGGGGGGACGCCGCCATGGACGTGACCTCTCTGGCGTGGAACGCAGCGCCGATGCCCTCGCGTGGGGAGCGAGTGGCCCGGCGCGCATGAACGTACCGCCAGTGACGGGGTGTTCACACTGTGTTTGGCTACAAAACGGATATCTCACCCGCGATCCGCCATGAACTGCCATCCTTTGCGGCGTCTTGCCGCCGCACCCGTTGACGTTTCCGCGCGTTGAACCCGAGCGGAGCGGGAGGAGACTCCCGTTCCCGGTCGTACGCGGATCGAGGAGGGGTTCCCTTGGTGGAGGTCGGCATGGAGAGCACTGGAACGGACACCGCCCCCGGTGTCGCCCCCGCCGAAGCGCCTGACCTGGTCACCGTGCCGACCCGGCAGGGGCTGGAGGCGGTGGACATCATCCGCCGGGCCGCCAGCCGGGCCGGCGGGGTCGGGCCGGTCCTGCACGACGGGGCCGGGGACACCCTCGGCTTCCTCGTCCCGCCCGGCACCGCCGACGCCTGGGACATGCCGGGCAGCGCGTGCACGCACACCAACGGCCGCGGGATGCGCTTCGACGAGGCCCCCGCGCCCGCCGCGGGCGGTACCGGCGGCTGGCTGCTCCCCCCGGAGGCGGTCGGGCCGGTGACGGACCCGGAGGTGCTGCGGGCCGCGCTCGGCGAGGCGGCCCGGCTGATCGAGGCCGCGGACAACTGCCGCTGAGCGGCGGCCCGGCCGGGCCCCCGGCCCGGCGGCGGGCGCCCGCCGCAGACCGCCCGCCGGCCGGCCCGGGCCGTCGACCGGTCACAATGGCGGGGTGGCAGGCAAGGACAAGGGCAAGGGCAGGCAGCGCGGACGCGGCGCCGCCGAGGCGGTCGTCGGGCAGGTGGACGGCGGCCTGGCCGAGCTGCAGCCGGACCGCGAGCGCGCGGACGGCTGGACCCTGCTGGTCGACGGGGCTCCCCAGTCGCACGTCGACCTTGCCGATCCCGGGTACCTGGACTTCTCCTACCAGCGGCGCATCGGCCACCTCATCGACCTCTGCGCGCCCGCCCGGCAGCCCCTGAACGTGGTGCACCTGGGCGGCGGCGCCTTCACGCTGGCCCGCTACACGGCGGCCTCCCGCCCCCGGTCGGGCCAGCAGGTCGTGGAGGTCGACGCCGCCCTGGTGGCCTTCGTACGGGAACACCTGCCGCTGGACCCGCAGGCGCGGATCCGGGTCCGGGCGGTGGACGCCCGGGCCGGTCTGGCCAAGGTGCCGGACGGCTGGGCCGACCTGGTGATCGCGGACGTGTTCAGCGGTGCGCGCACCCCCGCGCACCTGACGAGCGCCGAGTTCCTGGACGAGGTACGCCGGGCCCTGTCGCCCGCCGGCTGGTACGTGGCGAACCTCGCCGACGGTCCGCCGCTGGCGCACCTGCGGGGTCAGATCGCCACGGCCGCGTCCCGCTTCCGCGAGCTGGCACTGGCCGCCGACCCGGTGGTGTGGCGGGGCAAGCGCTTCGGCAACGCCGTCCTGGTGGCCGCGGACCGCGAACTGCCGGTCGCGGAGTTCACCCGCAGGGTCGCGAGCGATCCGCACCCGGGCCGGGTCGAGCACGGCCGCGCCCTCGCGGACTTCGCCGGCGGCGCCGCCCCGGTCGCGGACGCCTCCGCGGTGGCGTCCCCGCAGCCGCCGCCCTCGGTCTTCCGGTAGGGCCCGCGGGGGCGGCGCGGCGGGCGGGGCCCGCCGTCACCGTTCGTCGAACTGGACCCGCGGCGCACTGTCGTGCCAGGTGCAGAACACCGAGACCTCGCGGTCGTCCCGGGTGAAGGTGACCCTGATCCAGAACTCCTGCTTCCACACCTGCATCCGCCAGCCCGCCGCCGGGGTCGCGGAGACGAGCTCGGCCGACGAGGTCCCCAGGTCGAAGACCACCCGGCCGCCCGCGACCGGGTACGCCTTGACGTGGCCCCCCTCCCCGCCGTCTTCCCCGCCGACCCCGGGCCGGTCCGGGCGGGAACCGCCCGCGGGCTCCTGCGACGGCGTGCCGGGGGAGGGGGAGGGCGACGACGGGGCGGGCGCGGCGGACGGAGCGGGGGACGGCGACGGCGACGGGGAGGGGGACGGCGGGGCGCCGGGCGACTCCTCCGGCTGCGCCCGCTGCGTCGAGGACGACAGCGGGTGCGCGGTCAGGGGCACCGCGAGCGGCGGATCGTAGGCCGTCCCGGACATGACGGCGTGCACGCCCCACCAGGACAGGGTGACCGCGGCCCCCGTCGCCAGCAGCCACGCCGCGGCATGTGCAAGTCCTCGTCGCATCAGTGGACATCCTGCACCACCCGCCCCAAGAGCAGCCCGGCACCTCCCGGGGTCGCCCGAATGGACTACGGTGCGGGCCATGGCAAGTGTGCTCGTGGTCGAGGACGACCAGTTCGTACGTTCCGCCCTCATCCGGCACCTGACCGAGGCCTCGCACACCGTGCGCAGCGTCGGCACGGCCCTGGAGGCCCTGCGCGAGGTCGCCCACCACCGCTTCGACGTGGTCATCCTCGACCTCGGGCTGCCCGACCTGGACGGGTCGGAGGCGCTCAAGATGCTGCGCGGCATCACCGACGTCCCCGTGATCATCGCGACCGCGCGCGACGACGAGGCGGAGATCGTCCGGCTGCTCAACGACGGCGCCGACGACTACCTGACCAAGCCCTTCTCCGTGGAGCACCTCTCCGCCCGGATGGCCGCCGTACTGCGCCGCTCCCAGGCGGCCGCCGCCGAACCGCCCTCGCGCGTCCTGCGCGTCGGCGGGCTGGCCATCGACCCGCTGCGCCGCCAGGCCGAGCTGGACGGGGCCGTACTGGACCTCACGCGGCGGGAGTTCGACCTGCTGGCCTTCCTCGCCGGACGGCCCGGGGTGGTCGTGGCCCGGCGCGAGCTGCTGGCCGAGGTCTGGCAGCAGTCGTACGGGGACGACCAGACCATCGACGTGCACCTGTCCTGGCTGCGCCGCAAGCTCGGCGAGACCGCGGCCAGCCCCCGCTACCTGCACACGCTGCGGGGTGTCGGAGTCAAACTGGAGCCGCCCCGGTGAGCGGGGAAGCGGGCCGGGCCCGATGAGATGGGCCCTGGTCAAGGTGTGCCTCGCGGTCACCGCCATGGTGGTCGTGGCCTTCGCCGTCCCGCTCGGTCTGGTGGTCCGGGAGATGGCCAGCGACCGGGCGTTCTCCAACGCCGAGCGGCAGGCCGCCACCATCGGGCCGACCCTGTCCATCACCACGGACCCGGTGCAGCTGCGCAAGGCGGTCGAGACCACGCAGATGGGCGCCGTCGGGCGGATGGCCGTCCACCTCCCCGCGACGGACGTCCGGCCGCCCGTGGACATCGGCGACGGCTGGGCGGGCGAGCGGGTCGTCGCCGAAACCCGGCGGATCGGCCGGGCCACGACGGCCTCGGTGCACGGCGGCGGCTCCGCGCTGCTCCAGCCGACCGCGCTGGGGTCCGGGGACATCGCGGTGGTGGAGATCCTCGTACCGGAGAGCGAGGTCAGCAACGGGGTCACCACCGCCTGGCTGGTGCTCGCCGGTGTCGGGCTGGCGCTGGTCGTGGGTTCGGTCGGCGTCGCGGACCGGCTCGGGGCCCGGCTGGTCCGCCCGGCCGAGCGGCTCGCGGACGCCGCGCACCAGCTGGGCGAGGGGCGGCTCGGGGCGCGGGTCCCGGAGGCCGGGCCGAAGGAACTGCGCTCGGCGGCCGTGGCCTTCAACGCGATGGCGGACCAGGTGGTGCAACTCCTGGCCAACGAGCGGGAGCTGGCCGCCGACCTCTCGCACCGGCTGCGGACGCCGCTGACGGTGCTGCGGCTCAACACGGCCTCGCTCGGGGACGGTCCGGCCGCCGAGCAGACCCGGGCGGCCGTCGAACAGCTGGAGCGGGAGGTCGACACGATCATCCGTACGGCACGCGAGCAGCGACCGGCCACCGGCCCGGCGGGCCCGGGGGCGGGCTGCGACGCCTCCGAGGTGATCCGCGACCGGATGGCCTTTTGGTCGGCGCTGGCCGAGGACGAGGGCCGCGAGGTGCGGCTCGCGGGGGTGGACCGGACGGTACGGATACCCGTGGCGCGGCCCGAACTGGCCGCCGCCCTGGACGCGATGCTGGGCAACGTCTTCCGGCACACCCCCGAGGGCACGCCCTTCGCGGTGGACGTCCACGACGCCTCGGACGCGGTCATCGTGCTCGTCTCGGACGCGGGACCGGGCATCGCCGACCCGGACGCGGCGCTGCGCCGCGGCAACGACGGCGGCCGGGACGGCTCGACGGGGCTGGGCCTGGACATCGTGCGCCGGGTCGCGGAGTCGACCGGCGGCGACGTGCGGCTGGGATGCTCCGTGCTCGGCGGGACCGAGGTGCGGGTCTGGATCGCGCTGGACGGACGGACCCGCGGCGGCTCGGGCGCGACGCGGGTCCGGCGCGGCAGGCGCAAGCGGCGCGGCAACTGACGTAACGGGGGCCGGCGGGGGGCGCGCCTCGCGGGCGACATGTCAGCACGTCGATACGGTCCGCGGCATGGACACCCTCATCTTCGGCGGCCTGCTCGCCACGCTGATCGCCATGTGCCGGGAGTCGTCCCGGGCGGTCGTGCTCGCGGCGTGGTGGCTCGTGCTGCTCGCCGCGATCCTGCTGACGGCGCACCACGTCACCGGCGGCCTCGCCGCCAGACTGGGCTTCTGACGGTGGTCACGATGCACGGCATCCTGCCGGAGGCGGAGGACACGGGCGGGCTGTTCGGACGGGTCCAGTACTGGTTCGCGTGCTTCTTCGCCATCGGGTGGGCGGGGGTCGTCTGCGGTGCGCTGGTCCGCCAGGTCGTGCTGGGGGAGCACCCGTGCCCGCTCTGCGTCGCGCAGCGGATCTTCATGCTGCTGGCGGCGACGGGCGCGGCGTACGTCGTCCGCACGGGGCTCGCCTACGGCGCGGTGGGCGGCCGCGACTACATGACGGGCTGGGGCCTGGCGCTGGTCGCGGTGACGGCGGGCGCGTTCGCGTCGTGGCGCCAGTCGCTGCTGCACGTCGTGCCCGGGGGCAGGGGGCACGGGGGCGAGGTGTTCGGCCTGGACCCGTCCGTCTGGGCCCTGATCCTCTTCCAGGCCTCGGCGGTCGCCGTCGGCGTCGCGCTGGCCTGCGCCCGCGTGACGGCGGGTCGGAGCGTGCCGGCGGAGGGGCCGGGGGCGCTGCGGTCGGCCGGGCTGTTCGCGCTGGGCTTCCTGGGCCTGGCCATCGCGGCGAGCCTTGCGGCGGTCTTCCTGGAGGAGGGCTTCCACTGGTTCCTGCCGGACGTGCCGACGCGGTACCGGTTCTTCTCCGATGTGGGCATCGTGGACCGGCCGCCGGGCGGGGCGCGGGGCTGACCGGCGGGCCGGGCCGATTCCCGCCGGGGGGGCCGGTGTCCGGTCAGGCCGCGCTGCCCGAGGACAGGCGCCGGGCCTGGGCCCGTCCCACCTCGGCCGTGCGGTGCAGGTAGTCCCCGATGACGGCGAGTTCCGCGTCGGAGTAGCCCTCCAGTACGGCGCCGAAGGCCCGGGCGGGGGTCTCCCGGGCCGCGCGGATCCGTTCGCGCGCCGCGGGCGCGAGGGAGACGAGGGAGCGGCGGCGGTCGTGCGGGTCGGCGTGCCGTTCGACGATGCCCGCCCTGACCATCCGGTCGACGAGCCGGGTGGCGGAGCCGGAGGTCAGGCCGGTGAGGCGGGCGATGTCCCCGGTGCTGACGGGCTCGGGCTCCATGTCGAGGAGCGCGACGCACTGCAGGTCGGTGGGGTGCAGGCCGACGTGGTCGGCCAGGGCCTGGTTCAAGAGCGAGTGGTCGGCGTAATGCCGCCGGCTCTCGGTGGTGATGCGCGCGAGCAGCTCGGCGCGGCTCCATCCCTCACCCGTGCGGGGGAACTCCGTTGACATCGCTTTCTCCATGCCTCAAATTTATCTGTGTGGCGCAGAGAGTGCACCACGCAGAATCTGTGTTGCGTATTCATTCTAGGCAAGGGGGAGCTGTCATGTCGATCCTCATCACCCGCGGCCGGGCCGTCATCGTCCGGCGGGCCGTCACCGGTGGCCGTGCCGTCACCGGTGGCCGTGCAGCCGCCGTCCGGCGGGACGGTGCGACCACCGGTGACGCGGGCTCACAAGGTGCCCGTCCGGGCCAGCCGGGCGTACCAGTGGGCACTGGACCGCAGGGTCCGGGCCTGCGTCTCGTAGTCGACGTGGACGATGCCGAAGCGCTTGCTGTAGCCGTAGGACCACTCGAAGTTGTCCATCAGCGACCACAGGAAGTAGCCCTCGACCGGGGCGCCCGCCTCCAAGGCGCGGTGGACGGCGTCGAGATGGGCCTCCAGGTAGCCGATGCGGGCCGGGTCGTGCAGGTCCGGGGCGTAGGCCGCGCCGTTCTCGGTGACCATCAGGGGCAGCCCCGGTGCCTCGCGGGTGAAGCGGAGCAGCAGGTCGTACAGGCCGGTCGGATCGATCGACCAGTTCATGTCGGTCCGCTCGCCCGGAGGCTGGTGGAAGGCGATGTCGTCCGCCGCCGGCCAGGGGGAGTGGGCGGTCGCACCGTGCCCGTCCGCACGCGGCCCGCCCGGGCCGGCGTCCGCCGACACCACCGCCGGGGTGTAGTAGTTGACGCCGAGGAAGCCGAGCGGCCGGTGGATCAGCGCCTCGTCGCCGGGGCGCAGGAAGTCCCAGTCCGTCACGGCGGCCGTGTCGGCCAGCAGGTCCTGCGGGTAGGCGCCGTGCAGCAGCGGACCGGTGAAGATCCGGTTCGCCAGGGCGTCGATGCGGCGCTGCGCGTCCAGATCGGCCGCCGAACCGGTCAGCGGCCGCACCGCACTCGGGTTGAGGGCGATGCCGACCCGGGCCGAGGAGGGAAGGGCTGCCGAGGCCAGCCCGTGGGCCAGGTTGAGGTGGTGCGCCGCCCGCAGCGAGTCGGCGGGGGAGGTGCGGCCGGGGGCGTGCACCCCGGAGCCGTAGCCCAGGAAGGCGCTGCACCACGGCTCGTTGAGGGTGGTCCACATCTCCACGCGGTCACCCAGGGCGTCCGCCACCTTCGCGGCGTACGCGGCGAAGGCGTAGGCCGTCTCGCGTTCGGGCCAGCCCCCGGCGGACTCCAGCTCCTGCGGCAGGTCCCAGTGGTAGAGGGTCGGGCAGGGCCGGATCCCGTACGAGAGCAGCTCGTCCACCAGCGCGTCGTAGAAACCGATCCCCCCGGAGAGCACGCGCGGCCAGGACACCGAGAACCGGTACGCCCCGAGCCCCAGCCCGGCCATCAGCCGGACGTCCTCCCGCCACAGCCGCAGGTGGTCGACCGCCACCTCGCCCGTGTGCCCGCCGTACACCTTGCCCGGTGTACGGCAGAAGGTGTCCCAGATGGACGGCCCGCGCAGTGCGGCCCCGCCCTCGATCTGGAAGGCCGCCGTGGCCGCGCCCCAGAGGAATCCCTCCGGGAACAGCTGCCCGGTACCCGTGTCCGTCATCCCTTCACCGCCCCTTGCATGATGCCGCCGACGATCTGGCGGCCGAAGACGAGGAACACCAACAGCAGCGGGAGCGTGCCCAGCAGCGCACCCGCCATGATCACCGACTGGTCCGGGATGTAGCCCCGGCCCAGCCCGGTCAGGGCCACCTGCACCGTCGGGCTGCCGTTCTGGGTCAGCGCGACGATCGGCCAGAAGAAGTCGTTCCATGCCATGACGAAGGTCAGCATCCCCAGCACCGCCATGGCCGGCCGGGCCGCCGGGAACACCACGTGCCACACGACGCGCAGCGAGCTGGCCCCGTCCGTGCGCGCCGCCTCCACCAGCTCGATCGGCAGCGCGTGCACCAGGTACTGCCGCATGAAGAACACCCCGAAGGCACCCACCAGGGTCGGCAGGATGACGGCCTGGAGCTGGTCCGTCCAGGACAGTCGCGCGATCAGCATGTACAGCGGGACCACGCTCAGCTGCGGTGGGATCAGCATCGTCCCCACCACCAGCGCCAGCAGCAGCCGCCGGCCGCGGAAGGTGAGCTTGGCGAAGGCGAAGCCCGCCAGCGTGGAGAAGAGCACGGTGCCGACGGTGACGGTGCCCGCCACGATCACCGTGTTCAGCAGCGCCTCGCCCATGTTGGCGTCGGTCCAGGCGATCCGGAGGTTGCGCCCCAGGTTCCCGCCGAACCAGAACGGCGGTGGCGTCTGGGCCAGGCGGGTGTTGCTCCGCGAGGCCGCGACGGCCGTCCACACCAGCGGGAAGAGCGACCCGGCGGTGAACAGGGCCAGCACCACGTACGTGAGCCGGCCCGCGCGCATGACCCTCATCGGGACTCCCCCCGTCCGCGCAGCAGCCGCGCCGCGCCCGCGATCAGCAGCAGGATCAGGAACATCGCCCACGCGATGGCCGAGGCCCGCCCCAGGTGGAGGTTCACCCAGCCCTGCTCGTAGAGGTACAGCCCGAGCGTCTGGACCTGGTGGTCCGAGCCGCCCGTGGCTCCCGCACCGCCGTTGAACAGCAGCGGCTCCCCGAACAGCTGGGTCGCGCCGATCGTCGACACCACCGCGGTGAACAGGATCGTCGGACGCAGCGAGGGCACGGTCACGTGCACGAACTGCTGCCAGCGCGAGGCCCCGTCCAGCGCGGCGGACTCGTACAGCTCGCCCGGCACGGCCTGCATGGCCGCCAGGTAGATCAGCGCGTTGTAGCCGGTCCACCGCCAGACGACGATGGTGGAGACCGCCACCTGCGAGGCCAGCGGGCCGTTCTGCCAGTCCACCGCGTCCAACCCGACGGCCGAGAGGGCCCAGTTGACCATCCCGTAATCCCGCCCGAAGAACAGGACGAAGACGAGCGTCGCGGCGGCCACCGACGTCGCGTACGGGGTGAGCACCGCGACCCGGAAGAAGGCCGAGCCGCGCAGCCGGTAGTTGAGCAGGTGCGCCAGGCCGAGCGCGATCGCCAGCTGCGGCACCGTGGACAGCAGGCCGATGGTGACCGTGTTGCGCAGGGCGTTCCAGAAGAACTCGTCGTCCCACAGCCGGGTGAAGTTCCGCAGCCCCACCCACGTCATCGCGTCGGGATCGGTCAGCTCCACCTGGTGCAGCGCCGCCCAGCCCGTGTACAGCAGCGGGAACAGCCCGAAGGCGGCGAAGAAGAGGAAGAAGGGCGCCACGAAGGCATACGGGCTCCAGCGCAGGTCCCAACGGTAGCGCCGCGAGCGCCACACCTGCCCCGGGCCCTCCCCCTCCGCCGCCGGCCCCTTCGAGCCGGCGGCGGAGGGGGACAGGACAGCCGTATCGTCCGTCACCGCTGCCTCACTGCTCCAGGGCGTTGTCGATCGCCTTCACCGCGGCCTCCCAGCCCTCCTGCGGACTGCGGCCCTTCTGGTCGACCTGGAGCATCCCGATGTCGCCCAGGTTCTGCGCGATCACCAGGTCCTTCGGCCCCAGCACCGTCACCGGCACCCCCTCCGCCGCCCGCGCGAAGATCTCGCCGATCGGAGCACCCCCGAAGTAGGGGTGCTGTGCGCCCGAGACCGACGGGAGGGTGTACGCGGCGCTGGCGCTCGGGAAGCTGCCCCGCTTCTCGAACAGCGTCGCCTGCTGCGCCGGGGCCGTCAGCCACGCCACGAGCTTCGCGGCCTCCTCGGCGTGCTTGCCCGCCTTCGGCACCACCAGGAAGGAGCCGCCCCAGTTGCTCGGCTTCGGCGCGGGAGCCACGTCCCACTTGTCCTTGCCCGCCGGACCGGCCTTGTCCTGGATGTAGCCGAGCATCCAGGCGGGGCAGGAGACCGTCGCGAAGGTCCCGTTGGAGAAGCCCTGGTCCCAGCCCGGGGTGAACTGCTGGAGCTTGGCGCTCAGCCCCTCGGTGGCGAAGGACGCCGCGAAGTCGAAGGCCCCGCGCACCGCCGGGTTGGTCTTGTAGACGACCTTGCCCTGCTCGTCGTAGTACCGCTGCGCACTGCCCCCGGTCACCGCCGCCATCACGCCCGACGCCGAGTCGACGAACGCCTTGCCCGCGCCGGCCTTCGCCTTGTACGCCTTGCCCGTCTCCAGGTACTTGTTCCAGTCGCCCGCCCACAGCGCCCCGACCGCCGCCCGGTCGGTGGGCAGCCCGGCGGCCTCGAAGAGGTCCTTGCGGTAGCAGATGCCCTGCGGGCCTATGTCGGTGCCGAGGGCGACCGTGGCCCCGCCCTTGGTCGCGCTCGCCGTGCCCTGGGCCCACTTCCACGGCAGGTAGGCCGACTTGTCCACGCCGGGCACCTTGCCCAGGTCGACCAGCTTGTCCGCCTGCGTGGCCGTGATCTCGGCGACGTTGTTGACCTCGACGGCCTGGACGTCGGCGAGGCCGCTTCCGGTGCCCAGGTGGGTGAGGAGCTGGGGGTAGTAGTTCTCGTTGCGCTCGATCGAGGTCTGCTCGATCCGGATGCCCGGATTCTGAGCCATGTACGCGTCGTAGAGGCCGGCCTCCTGGAGGCCGAAGGCCCCGAAGACCCCTACGGTGAGCGTGGTCTTCGCCTTGCCTCCGGACGGGGCGCCGGGCTCGGGCGCCGCATCCGGGTCCTGCGCGCAACCGGCGAGCAGCAGAGCCGCCACCCCCAGTGCGGTGCCTGTGTGGAGAAGGGTTCTTCGGGCTCGGGCGTGGGCTCGCATGTGCATCCTCCCTGAAGGACGGAACGTGCCAGGTGTCGTGTGACACAGTGTGGGAGCGCTCCCACAGTCGTCAAGGGGTAGATTCGCAACCGGGAGGAAGCCATGAACGGGCACGGGCGCAGTGGGGGACGGCCGACCCTGGAGGAAGTCGCGGCGCGCGCCGGGGTGGGGCGCGGCACGGTCTCCCGGGTGGTCAACGGATCATCCAAGGTCAGCGAGCACACCCGGGCTGCCGTCGAGGCGGCCGTCGCGGAGCTGGGCTACGTCCCCAACCGTGCGGCGCGCGCCCTGGCCGCCAACCGCACCGACGCCGTCGCGCTGGTGATCCCCGAGCCGGAGGCCCGGTTCTTCGCCGAGCCGTACTTCTCCGACGTGGTCCGCGGGGTCGGCGCAGCCCTCGCCGAAACCGACGTCCAGCTCGTCCTCACCCTGGCCGGCAGCGACCGCGAGCGGCGCCGGCTGGCCCAGTACCTCTCCGGGCACCGCGTCGACGGGGTGCTGCTCGTCTCCGTCCACGCCGGCGACCCGCTGCCGGAGCTGCTCGCCGAGCTGGGCATCCCCACCGTGATCAGCGGCCGCCGCTCCGCCGACGAGACGCTGCCCAGCGTGGACTCCGACAACCTCGCGGGCGCCGCCGAGGCCGTGCGCCACCTCCTCGGGCGGGGCCGGCGCGCGATCGCCACGATCACCGGCCCGCTGGACGTGTACGGGGCCCAGTGCCGCCTGGACGGCTACCGGCAGGCCCTGGCGTCAGCCGGGTACCGCGTCGACGAGGCGCTGGTCTCGGTCGGCGACTTCACCGAGGACGGGGGGCGCCGGGCCATGCGGGACCTGCTGGAGCGCCGCCCCGCCCTGGACGCCGTCTTCGCCGCGTCCGACGTGATGGCGGCGGGCGCCCGGCGCGAGCTGCGCGCGGCCGGCCGCCGGATCCCGCAGGACGTGGCGCTGGTCGGCTTCGACGACTCGGTGGTGGCCCGGCACATGGACCCGCCGCTGACCAGCGTCCGGCAGCCGATCGAGGAGATGGGCCGGACCATGGCGCGGGTGCTGCTGGAGCGGATCTCCGGGAAGCTCGGCGCGGGGGAGCAGTCGGAGGGGCCGGCCGTCGTGCTCCCGAACAGCCTGGTGGTCCGGGAGTCCTCCTGAGCGCGCTCCGGCCGGGCGGCCCGCCGCCCGGGAGCCCGGGTCGCACCGGCCTGCCCGGCCTGCGGGCGCCCGCAAGCCCGCCCGGCCCGGGCCCGGCCATGCAGAAGGCCCCGGCCGCTTTCGCGGGCCGGGGCCTTCACGCAGGGTGAGTGACGGGACTTGAACCCGCGGCCACCTGGACCACAACCAGGTGCTCTACCAACTGAGCTACACCCACCATGTCCGGTCGGAGAACCGACCGGCCGAAGAAAAGCGTACAGGGTCCGGGAGGGTGCTCGCTCCACCCTTTTCCCGCGCCCGCCTCCGGTGGGGTGCTACGCGCCCGGCACGACGTGCTTGGCGGCGATGGTCCGCGCCGTGTCCGAGTCCGGTCCGGGCTGCGGCACGAAGACCGCCTCGCGGTAGTAGCGCAGCTCGGCGATGGACTCCCTGATGTCCGCGAGCGCCCGGTGGTTGCCGTTCTTCGGGGGGCTGTTGAAGTAGGCCTTCGGGTACCAGCGGCGCGCCAGCTCCTTGACCGAGGACACGTCCACGATCCGGTAGTGCATGTAGCTCTCCAGCGCGGCCATGTCGCGCAGCAGGAAGCCGCGGTCGGTTCCGACCGAGTTCCCGCAGAGCGGAGCCTTGCGCGGTTCCTTCACGTGTTCCCGTACGTAGGCCAGGACCTGGGCCTCGGCATCCGCGAGGGTGGTCCCGCCGGCCAGCTCTTCGAGCAGTCCGGAGGAGGTGTGCATCTCGCGCACCACGTCGGGCATGGTCTCCAGGGCGGCGTCCGGCGGGCGGATCACGATGTCCACGCCTTCGCCGAGCACGTTGAGCTCCGAGTCGGTGACCAGTGCGGCCACCTCGATAAGTGCGTCGTCCGTCAACGAGAGCCCGGTCATCTCGCAGTCGATCCACACCATGCGATCGTTCATGTGTCCCACCTTATGCGGTCCCTTCCGGCCCGGACCGCATATGCGGAAGGTCCCCCGTCGGCGGTGACCGACGGGGGACCTTCGCATGTCCCACCCGTGGTACGGGCTAGGCGTGTTCCCGCAGGACGCGGCCGGGAGCGTACAGCTCCGTCACCGTCGGGCCCGCGGCGGCCAGGGCCGCCGCCGTCCGCTGGGGCTGCGGAGTGCGCTGGTGCGGCACGGGACCCCCGGAGAGCTCGGAGACCTGCGCCACGTCCGCCTGCGGGCGGCGTGCCCGGTAGGCGGAGCGGTAGGCGGCCGGAGAGGACCCCAGCTGCCGCCGGAAGTGGCCGCGCAGGGCGACCGGCGAGCGGAACCCGCAGCGCCCGGCGACCTCGTCGACCGAGTAGTCGGAGGTCTCCAGCAGCCGCTGTGCCTGGAGCACCCGCTGGGTGATCAGCCACTGCAGCGGCGCACTGCCGGTGAGCGAGCGGAAGCGCCGGTCGAAGGTGCGCCGGCTCATGTAGGCGCGGGCCGCCAGGGTCTCCACGTCGAACTGCTCGTGGAGGTGCTCCAGCGCCCAGGCCACGACCTCGGCCAGCGGATCGGCGCCGATCTCCTCCGGCAGCGACCGGTCGAGATAGCGCTCCTGGCCGCCCGTGCGGCGCGGCGGGACGACGAGCCTGCGGGCCAGGGCCCCGGCCGCCTCGCTGCCGTGGTCCGTGCGCACGATGTGCAGGCACAGGTCGATTCCGGCCGCCGTGCCCGCGGACGTGAGCACGTCGCCGTCGTCGACGAACAGTTCCCGCGGATCGACGTGGACGGACGGGTACCGCTTGGCCAGCGTCGGCGCGTACATCCAGTGCGTCGTCGCGGGCCGGCCGTCCAGCAGGCCCGCGGCGGCGAGCACGAAGGCTCCCGTGCACAGGCCGACGATCCGGGCCCCCTCCTCGTGCGCCAGACGCAGTGCGTCGAGCGCCTCCGGAGGCGGTGGCGATGTGATGGAACGCCATGCGGGCACGACGACCGTGCCTGCCCGGGCGATCGCCTCCAACCCGTACGGCGCGGTCAGTTCGAGTCCGCCGGTGGTCCTGAGCGGACCGTCCTCACCGGCGCACACGAGCAGTCGGTAGCGTGGAACGCCCGCGTCCTGCCGGTCAATGCCGAACACGGATAGTGGAATGGAACTCTCGAAGATCGGTCCGCCGCTGAAGAGCAGCACCGCGACGATCTCCCTGCGGCGACGCCCCGCGAGCTTCCGGCCGGCGTCTGCGACGACGGCGGTGGAATCCTGGCTCATGGCGCTAAGCCCCCCTTGGGTGTCGCGACTCCTTGGTCTGGTCGCACCTGCACGTTTCCCCTCGGCCTTGCACGTGGATCCCCCGCCGTAAATACATGATCGAATCTACTGCGTCCCGTGGTGTCGGCGTGACAAGTTCAGCACGCAGCGCTATGTCGACTTGGCAACTTGGCGAAAAGCATTCGATCAGGAAGCGTTCCACTCCGCTACCCGGGTGGGAAGCGTGCCGTCCGGCCATGGCCAGTACCCATAGGGTCACGGCGCCCCTCGGGCTCTGTCGTCGCTGGTGGTAGGGGGGTTGGCCGGACATTCCGGCAAGGGGGGCGCCCTGCCGGGAAGTTGGCTGAAAACGCGCGGGTGTGGGTGTGCGAATGAGTCAGTCGTGCGGGGACGTCGCGCCGGAACCGCGGCACCCGCGGTGGCTCCCCGCCCCGGAACGGGAGTGCCGGCCCCGGTGCGCGGACGGAGGGCGCGCCTGCGCCCGGGCCGGCCGGGCGGCCCGCTCCGCCTTCTCCGAGTACCGCAGCATCGCCCGGCACGCGGCCGTGACGGCGAGCAGGCCGAGGGTGGCCACCGCGGCCCCGCCGAAGGACGTCCCGTAGACGACGAGGACGACCGGGACGAGCAGGCAGCTGAAGGCGGCCCAGCGCACGACGTCGCCCGCGGGGTCGTCGAGGGGGCGTCCGGCGGGGTGCGCGGACGGGTGCGGCGTGGACCGCGGGGGAGGGGTGAAGTGGAGGGGCGGGTCGGTGAAGCGGGCGGACTGCGTCGGCTGAGCTGGCTGGACGGGGTGGACCGGACGGCCGGGCACGGCGTGCTCCCTGCGGGCTCTTCCTGGACGGTCGGACGCATGACCAACGCCGCGCGGCGGGGCTCGGTCACTGCGCGCACGGGTGGCTCCGCGCCAGTTCGTCACTGGCTGTAGGGGGCAGGGGCCATTGCCAAGGAGCGCGCGCTCCGGCATGCTCCCTGGGACGCTCTCCAAGGGCGGCATGCCCTGTGCAGGACGGGAGTGTCGCCGTACCCTGGTGGGTATGGGCTTGGGAAGATGCTTCCCGGCCAGAGCTCCGTCACACAGCGTCGCCACTTTCCCCCTGTTGCTTCCTCCAAGGACCTCTTCACCGAGACACCCATGGCCGGTCACGAATTCTCCGAACCCGCGGACCGCAAGCGCAAACGGCTCGCCGACCCCGCGTCGGCCGCCGACGTGCGCGCGGTGGAGCAGACGCGCCTTCCGTGCGACCCGGCCTTCCGCCACGGCGTCGTCGTGGGTTTCGACGGATCCACGTCCAGTGAGCGCGCCCTCGCGTACGCGATCGGCATGGCCAGGCGGTCCGGATCGGGTCTGATCATCGTGCACGTGGCCAACCGGCTGCCCACCACCGTGTGGGCCGGCTGCGAGCCGCCGGTCTTCGTGGACGTGCCGGACCACCGCACCGAGGTGCTCGGGCTGGAGCTCGCCTGTGCGGACTACCTGGCGGAAGTGCCATGGATTCTGGTCGAGCGGGGCGGGGACATCTGCCATGAGCTGGAGGAGGTCGGCCGGGAGTATTGCGCCGACGCCATCGTGGTCGGCTCCACGCACGGGATCGTCGGTCGGGTCTTCGGATCGGTGGCCGGCCGGCTGGCCAAGCGCGCACAGCGACCTGTCGTTGTCATTCCGTGACCCTTTGTACGTCGCTTGTGCGGTTGTGCACCCCTGTAAAGGGTAGATAAGTGCTGCTGGGACCCAGCAAACAACTGCAGATCGAAGGGAGCCCGCCGTGGACAACGGTGTCTCTGCGGGAAGCACGGCCTCGACTTCGACCCTGGGGCACATAGCCCTGGGGCTGACCCTTCTGGCATTCGGTATCGGCCACACCGGCATCATCAGCGGTGTCACCGCCGCCGACTCGGTGTCGCTCGCGACCTACGTCGGCGGTCTGGCGCTGTTCGTCCTCGGAATCCTCGCGTTCCGCGCCGGCGACGGCTTCGACGGCACGGCGTTCGCGGGGCTCGGAGCCTTCTGGTTCACCTGGGCCGCCGCGGCGGACGGAAAGGTTTCGCCGGACGCCGCCGGAGCGTTCCTCGTCCTGTTCGCCCTGCTCGGGCTCAGCCTCACCGCGGGCGCCGCGGGCGGACTGTTCGGACAGGGCGTGTACGGCCTGTTCACCCTCTCCCTGCTGCTCCTGGCGGTCGGCGCCTTCGCCGACAGCAGCGTGCTGGGCAAGGCCGCCGGCTGGGTGGCGGCGGTCGCCGGCCTGCTGTCCTGGTACGGGGCCACCGCGGCGCTGGCGCACTGGCCGATGGCGCTGGGCCGGGCCTCGCGACGCGGCGACGCGGTCCCCGCGGCCTGACGGCCCGGGGCGACGCGGTCCCCGCGGCCTGACGGCCGGCCGGGTCGCGCGAGTCCGGAAGCGGAAGAAGGGCACGGCCCCCGGGAGGTCCCGGGGGCCGTGCCCTTCGTCGCGGGGCGACTACTCGACGGTGACCGACTTCGCCAGGTTGCGCGGCTTGTCGATGTCCCGGCCCAGGGCCAGGGCCGTGTGGTAGGCCAGCAGCTGGAGCGGGATGCCCATCAGGATCGGGTCCAGCTCGTCCTCGTTCTTGGGGACGAGGATGGTGTGGTCGGCCTTCTCCTGGGCGCGGTGGGCGACCGCCAGGATGCGGCCGCTGCGGGCCTTGATCTCCTCGAGCGCCGCCCGGTTCTTCTCCAGCAGGTCGTCGTCCGGGACGATCGCGACCGTGGGGAGGTCCGGCTCGATGAGCGCCAGCGGGCCGTGCTTGAGCTCGGAGGCCGGGTAGGCCTCGGCGTGGATGTAGGAGATCTCCTTGAGCTTGAGCGAGGCCTCCAGGGCCACCGGGTAGCCGCGCACCCGGCCGATGAACATCATCGACTTGGCCTCCGCGTACTCGGCGGCCAGCCTCTTGATCTCGTCCTCGCCGTCGAGGATCTCCTGGATCTGTGCGGGCAGCCTGCGCAGGCCCTCGATGATCCGCTTGCCGTCGGTGACCGACAGGTCCCGGATGCGGCCCAGGTGCACGGCGAGCAGGGCGAAGGCCACCACCGTGTTGGTGAAGCACTTGGTGGAGACGACGCAGACCTCGGGGCCGGCGTGCACGTACACGCCGCCGTCCGCTTCGCGGGCGATGGCGGAGCCGACCACGTTGACCACGCCGAGGACGCGGGCGCCCTTGCGCTTGAGCTCCTGGACGGCCGCGAGGACGTCGTACGTCTCGCCGGACTGCGAGACCGCGATGTAGAGCGTGTCGGGGTCCACCACCGGGTTGCGGTAGCGGAACTCCGAGGCCGGCTCGGCGTCCGCGGGGATGCGGGCCATGCCCTCGATGAGGCCGGCGCCGATCAGGCCCGCGTGGTAGGAGGTGCCGCAGCCCAGGATCTTGACCCGGCGGATGCCGCGCGCCTCGCGCGGGTCCAGGTTCAGGCCGCCCAGGTGCACGGTGTTGAAGCGGTCGTCGATCCGGCCGCGCAGCACGCGGTCCACCGCGTCGGGCTGCTCGGAGATCTCCTTGTGCATGTAGGTGTCGTGGCCGCCCATGTCGTAGGAGGCGGCCTCCCACTCCACGGTCTCCGGGGTGGCGGTGGTCGTCGTGCCGGAGGTGGTGTAGGTGCGGAAGTCGTCGGCCTTGAGGGTGGCCATCTCGCCGTCGCCGAGGGTGACGACCTGGCGGGTGTGGGCGACCAGCGCGGCGACGTCCGAGGCGACGAACATCTCCTTCTCGCCGATGCCGAGCACCACCGGGGAGCCGTTGCGGGCGACGACGATGCGGTCGGCGAAGTCGGCGTGCATGACGGCGATGCCGTAGGTGCCCTCGATGACCTTGAGCGCCTCGCGGACCTTCTCCTCCAGGGAGTCGGCCCGCGAGCGGGCGATCAGGTGGACGATGACCTCGGTGTCGGTCTCCGAGACGAAGACCACGCCCTCGGCCTCGAGCTTGGTGCGCAGCTCGGAGGCGTTGTCCACGATGCCGTTGTGGACGACGGCGACCTTGTTCTCCGGGTCCAGGTGCGGGTGGGAGTTGATGTCGCTCGGGGCGCCGTGCGTGGCCCAGCGGGTGTGGGCGATGCCGGTGGTGCCGGCGAAGCGCTTGGGGACGCGGGACTCCAGCTCGCGGACGCGGCCCTTGGCCTTGACCACCTTCAGGGCGCTGGCCTTGGGGGTGTTGACCACGATGCCCGCGGAGTCGTAGCCGCGGTATTCCAGCCGCTGGAGTCCCTCCAGCAGCAGCGGTGCCACGTCACGCCTGCCGATGTATCCCACGATTCCGCACATACGGTTGTGCCCCTCCTGAAGTCCGGTGTCCGTGCTCAGCCGTAGACGATGCGGCGCAGCTGCCGGAGCGACAGCTCCGGTGGCGCCACGGCGCGGTGCGGCAGTTCCGCCGCGATGCGCTCGAAGATCTCCGCGTTGACCGCTCCGCCGGACTGCATCTCCCGGTGGCGGCGGCGGACGAACTCCTCGGTCGTCTCGTCGAAGTACGCGAGCACGTCGAGGACCACCCGGGCGGCTTCGCCGCGCTGGAGCGCGGTGCTGCGCACCAGGTGGTCGACGAGGTCGTCGTGCGACGGCGGACGGCGATCGAGCATGCGTAGATACTGGCGTCTCGCGTGATCGAATGCAAAGATCCTGCCCGAAATCGGGCAGGATCTCTCTGGCCTGGACCAGCGGAGTGTGTTATTCCGGTCAGAATCGTGCCAAAACGGCCTGCTTGGCGGCTGCGAACTCATCGGCGGTGAGGACCCCCGCCCGGTGCAGCTCCCCGAGCTCGCGCAGCCGGCGGAGCAGGGCGTCGTGATCCGCCGGACCCTCCTCGGCCGCCGGAGCCGGGGCCGCGGCCGGTGCGGCGGCGAGGGCGGGCGCGTCCGCCGCCGCGGCCCCGGGGTGGGGCATGCGGGCCGCCACCGCCGCCGCGACCAGGGCCATCAGGGGGTCGTTCTTGAAGCCGAAGAGCTCCACCGTGTACGGGTCGTACTTGGGGGAGACCGGCGTCCAGCCGCCCGCCGGCAGGAAGCGGAGCCAGCCGCTCCCCAGCCCCTTGGACGGGGACCACTCCACCGCCCGCAGCTGCGCCAGCTCGACGGAGCGGGTCCCGCCCGAGCGTTTGGCCTCCTCCGCCGTCCAGTTCCACTCCAGGGTGACCCGCTCCCCGTCGAAGGCCACCGTCCCGTCGCCCGCGCCCACCGTGATCGGCACGGCGGGCCCCGGCAGCAGGTACGCGTCCGTCGGGCCGGTCCCCACCTGGTCCAGCAGCAGCGCGTTGCGCACCTCGTCGACGAGGTACTCCGCGACCCCGCTGCGGTCCGAGTCCACGGTGAGCCGGTACGGGTCGGACGCGTCCGGCAGCCGCCCGCCCGTCACCTGGAGCAGGGGATCGGCGCCGTCGCGCAGCCGCAGCCTCAACCGTCCCGACCTGCGGCCCGGTTCGTAGCTGATGCCGGCCAGCGCGTGCAGGGGAACGGCGACTTCGCCGAGGGTCTGGCGCAGCGGCCCCACCCCCTTGTCGCGGCCCGGAACGATGCGCACCGTGTCCCCGTCGAAGGTCCATGTGCCGTCCTTCTGGATGATTTCCGCCATCCCGCGATTCTCGCACCGGCGACGGCGGCCCACTTGGCCTATACCTGGGCCCATGAGAGTCCTGCGACGCACGCTCGGCACCCTCCTCGCACTGGGCGCCGCGCTGTCCTGCACCGCCGCCCGCGGTGACGACGCCCGGCCCGGCGACGATCCCCCCGCCGCCCTCGCGCCCTTCGAAGGGCTGCTGCCGGCCCCGGTCTCCGTCCGGGCCGCAGGCCCCGGCTACGCCGTCGGGCCCGGCACGGTCATCCGTACGGGCGCGGGCCCCGGAGAGGAGGTCCGCCGGGTCGGCGAACTCCTCGCGGAGCAGTGGCGCGGCCCGAGCGGGCTCCCGCTCCCGGTGGTCGGCGGGTCGGACGGGGACGGCATCCGGCTCCGGCTGGACGAGGAGGCCGAGGGGGTGGGCGACGAGGGGTACCGGCTGGAATCCGCCCCCGGCGGGGTGACGCTGACCGCGCGGACCCCGGCCGGCCTCTTCCACGCGGGCCAGACGCTGCGCCAGCTGCTGCCGGCGGCGGGCCCCGGAACGGTGCCGGGCGGGACGGTGGAGGACCGGCCCAGGTTCGCGTACCGAGGGGCCATGGTCGACGTCGCCCGGCACTTCTTCACGGTGGAGCAGGTCAAGCGGTACGTCGACCAGCTCGTCCCGTACAAGGTCAACGCACTGCACGTGCACCTGACCGACGACCAGGGGTGGCGCCTGGCCGTCGACTCCTGGCCGCGGCTGGCCGAGTACGGCGGCGGGACGGAGGTCGGCGGGGGCCCCGGCGGGTACTGGACGAAGGAGCAGTACGCCGACCTCGTGGCGTACGCGGGGGAGCGGTACGTGGACGTGGTCCCGGAGATCGACATGCCGGGGCACGTGAACGCGGCGCTGGCCTCGTACGCCGAGCTGAACTGCGACGGCAGGGCCCCCGAGCGCTACACGGGGACCAAGGTCGGCTTCAGCTCGCTGTGCGTGGGCAAGGAGCGGACGTACGAGTTCGTCGACGAGGTGCTCGGCGAGGTCGCGGAGCTGACCCCGGGCCGCTACCTGCACATCGGCGGCGACGAGGCGCACTCGACGCCCGCGGCGGACTACGAGGCCTTCATGGACCGGGCGCAGGCCGTGGTCGGCAGGCACGGCAAGACGGTCGTGGCCTGGCACCAGCTGTCGGCGGCCGGGCCGGCCGAGGGCGCGGTGCTCCAGTACTGGGGCCACGACAGGACGGCCGCCGCGGAGAAGGCGGCGGTGGCGTCGGCCGCGCAGGCGGGACACCCGGTGATCCTGTCGCCGTCCGACCGGCTGTACCTGGACATGAAGTACGACGCGGCGACGAAGCCGGGGCTGACGTGGGCCGGCTACGTCCCGGTGGAGCGGGCGTACTCCTGGGACCCGGGCGCCCATCTGGCCGGGGTGCCGGAGTCGGCCGTGCTGGGGGTGGAGGCCCCGCTGTGGACGGAGACTGTCGCGACGCGCGCCGACTGGGAGTTCATGGCTTTCCCACGGATGCTCGGGCTGGCGGAGCTGGGGTGGTCCCCGGCCGGTTCGCTCGGCTGGGACGGATACCGCAAGCGGCTCGCGGCCCAGGGTCCGCGGCTGGACGCACAGGGTGTGAACTACCACCGGTCGCCGGACGTCCCCTGGAGCTGAGGAACGGGGTGGGCCGGGCGGGGGCTCCGAGGGACCGTATCGGAGCCCCCGCCCGGCCCGTTGACACCGCCGCGCGGGGGTCGCGACGGGGTTCACGAGGGTGTCGGTCTCCCGGATCGACCCTGCGTTCTTAGGTTAGCCTCAGTTAAGTAATGGGGTCAATGAGGTGCGGGCCGGCGGCGCGTGGCCCGCGCCGCCGACGGCGGGTCAGCTGACCTTCTTGGCGTTCCGGATGGACGTGGCGAGGTCCTCCAGGAGCTGGGCGCACTTGTCGTAGGAGTAGATCGGCTCGGCCATGCGCGGGACGACCTGGCCGGCCTTGACGGCGGGCAGCTCGCCCCACGTCGGCTTGGCCTTCAGCTGCTCGGGCTGCAGGGCGCTGGTGCGGTTGTCGAGCAGGATGACGTCGGCCTTGTACGTGCCGGCGTTCTCCCAGCTGAGGCTCTCGAAGAAGCCGCCCTCGCCCAGGTTCTGCGGCGTGACGAACTCGACGCCGAGGGACTTGAAGTACTTCAGGTCGGCCGCGGTGTCGGGGCTGGAGACGTAGAAGAGGGCGTCCGCGCCGGAGCCGGCGAGCACCTTGACGCCCGGGTTGGCCTTCGTGGCCTCGCGGACCTTGCCGGCCGCGGCCTCGAAGCGGGCCTTGGCGTCCACCGTCTTGCGGGACTCCAGGTCGGCGCCGAGGGACTGGGCGAGCTCCGCGGTGCGCTGGAGGGCCTTGTCCATGGTGACGTCGCCGCCGGCGCCGATCGCGGCGGCGGGCGCGAGCTTCAGGATCTTGTCCTTCGCGGCCTCCGGGACGTACCAGTAGGTGCCGTCCCAGGTGTTGGTGACGAGGAGGTCGGGCCGCAGGGCCGCGTACTTCTCCACGTTGAACTGGTCGTAGGCGTTCCCGAGGATCTCGACCTTGGAGATGTCCATCGTGCCGGCCTGGACGTCGGGCTTGCCGTCGCCGGTCTTGGTCGGGCCGAAGACGCCCTTGACCGGGATGCCGTAGTCGGAGAGCGCGGCGGCGGTGCCGGTGAAGGCGACGATGTTCTTCGGTGTGGCCTTGGCGCTGACGTCCTTGCCGAGGTCGTCCTTGAAGGACCAGGGACCCGAGGCGGCGCCCTTGTCCTTGCCGCCGTCGCCCTTCGCCGTGTCGTTGCCGCCGCACGCGGCGAGTGCCACGACGAGGCCGAGGGCGCCGCCGGCGGCCAGGAGGCCGCGGCGGGTGAGGAGGGGGGTCCGGGACTGGGGCATGTCGGTGTCCGCTTTCGTGCGCGCAGGGTGGCCGGGGGGCGTTCGGAAGGAAGGTTAGCCTAACCTTCGTCAGATGGGTGCAGGGGCCCCGGCCGCGCACGGGCCCGCCCCCTGCGGGCGCGTGCGCGCGGCCGGGCAGGGGGCGGGCCGGATGGGGTGTCAGGCGGAGAAGCCCAGCTCGCGGGCGATCAGCATGCGCTGGACCTCGCTGGTGCCCTCGCCGATCTCCAGGATCTTCGAATCGCGCCACATGCGGGCCACCGGGTACTCGTTCATGAACCCGTAGCCGCCGTGGATCTGGGTGGCCTCGCGGGCGTTGTCCACGGCCACGGTCGAGGAGTACAGCTTCGCGATGGCCGCCTCCTTCTTGAACGGCTCGCCCGCCACCAGCCGGGAGGCCGCGTCGCGCCAGCCGACGCGCGCCATGTGGGCGCGCATCTCCATGTCCGCGAGCTTGAACTGGATGGCCTGGTTGTCGCCGATCGGGCGGCCGAAGGCCTTCCGCTCGTGGGCGTACTTGACCGACTCGTCCACACAGCCCTGCGCGAGGCCGGTGGCGAGCGCCGAGATGGCGATGCGCCCCTCGTCCAGGATGCGGAGGAACTGCGCGTACCCGCGGCCCTCTTCGCCGACGAGGTTGGCGAGGGGCACCCGCACGTCCGCGAAGGACAGCTCGCGGGTGTCCGAGGCGTTCCACCCGACCTTCGAGTAGGGCGCGGCCACCGTGAAGCCCGGGGTGCCGGACGGGACGATGATCGAGGAGATCTCCGGCCGGCCGTCCGCCTTGCGGCCGGTCACGGCGGTGACGGTGACCAGGCCCGTGATGTCCGTACCGGAGTTGGTGATGAAGCACTTGGAGCCGTTGATCACCCACTCGTCGCCCTCACGGACGGCCGTGGTCCGGGTGCCGCCCGCGTCCGAACCGCAGTCCGGCTCGGTCAGGCCGAAGGCGCCCAGCACCTCGCCGGAGCACATCCTCGGCAGCCACTCGCGCTTCTGCTCCTCCGTGCCGAAGAGGAAGATCGGCATGGCGCCGAGGGAGACCCCGGCCTCCAGGGTGATGGCGACGGAGGAGTCGACCCGGGCGAGCTCCTCCAGGGCGATGCCCAGGGCGAGGTAGTCCCCGCCCATGCCGCCGTACTCCTCGGGGAAGGGCAGGCCGAACAGGCCCATGCGGCCCATCTCGCGGACGATCTCGTACGGGAACTCGTGCCGCTCGTACAGGTCGCCGATCTTCGGGGCGATGACGTCGTGCGCGAACTCCTCGACAGTGCGGCGGAGTTCCTCGTGCTCGGGGGTGAGCCGGTGGTCGAGGGGCATGGTGTGACTACTCCTTGTGGGAGAGGGCGCGGACGGTGCGGGAGGGGCTGGGCCGGCCCAGCTGTTCGGCCATCCACACGCTCGTGGCGGTGAGGGCGGCGAGGTCGACCCCGGTTTCGATGCCGAGGCCGTCGAGCATCCACACCAGGTCCTCGGTGGCGAGGTTCCCGGTGGCGCTCTTCGCGTACGGGCATCCGCCGAGGCCCCCGGCGGAGGCGTCGACGGTGGTCACGCCGTGCCGGAGTGCGGCGAGGGTGTTGGACAGGGCCTGGCCGTACGTGTCGTGGAAGTGCACGCCGATCCGCTCGGTGGCGACGCCCGCGCCGTTCAGGGCCTCCAGCAGGGCATGGACGTGGCCCGGGGTGGCGACGCCGATGGTGTCGCCGAGGCTCAGCTCGTCGCAGCCGAGGTCCAGCAGGGCCTTGGCGACGGAGACGGCCTGGGGGAGCGGGACCGGCCCCTCCCACGGGTCGCCGAAGCACATCGAGAGGTAGCCGCGGACGTGGGCGCCGGCCTGCCGGGCCCGGGCCACGACGGGCTCGAACATTGCGAGGGACTCGGCGACCGTGCGGTTCAGGTTGCGGGAGGCGAAGGTCTCGGTGGCCGAGCCGAACACCGCGATGCGGGTGGCGCCCAGGGCGAGCGCGCGGTCCAGGCCGCGCTCGTTGGGGACCAGGACGGGGAGCTCCGCCGCCACGTCCGCGAGCAGCGGGAAGAGCTCCTCGGCGTCGGCCAGCTGGGGCACCCACGCGGGGTGCACGAAGCTGGTGGCCTCGATGGTGGTCAGTCCGGCGGCGGCGAGGCGGTGGACGAACTCCGCCTTGACGGCGGTCGGTACGGCCGTCTTCTCGTTCTGCAGGCCGTCGCGGGCGCCGACCTCGTGGATGCGGACCCGGGCCAGGAGGCCGGCCGCGGGGACCTTCATGGGCAGGCCGTTCACGCGGCCACCTCCTCGTCCGGGGTCACCACGGCCAGGACCTGGTCCATGGCGACGGTGGTGCCGGGCGTGACATCGAGCTCGGTGACGGTGCCGGCGTGCGGTGCGGAGATGACGTGCTCCATCTTCATCGCCTCCACGACGAGCAGGCTCTGACCGGCCACGACCTCGTCCCCGACGGCCACCTTCACGACGGTGACGGTGCCCGGCATGGGCGCGGCGAGGGTTCCGGCGCCGCCCTGGCCCCGGCCGCCGAGCGCTGCCGCCACGGGGTCGTGGTCCTGGACGTGCCAGCTGTCGCCGTCGCGGCCCAGCCAGGTCCCCTCCGGGGAGGTCGCGTGGCTGAAGCGGTGGGTGACGCCGTCGAGTTCGAGGGTGAGGGTGTCGGGGGTGCGGCTGACGATCCGGGCGCGGGCCGGTGCCGCGGGGCTCCGCCCCGGACCCCGCGCCTCCATCGCCGGCGGGGCTGGACTCTGGCCGCTGCCGGCGTCGGCGTCATCGTCGGCGGTCGGGAGGAGGAGTTCCGTGTCGGAGCCCTGGAGGCGGGTGCGGACCGTGACCGGGTCCTGGCCCGGGAGGCGGAAGGGGTGGACCGTCCAGGCGGGGGTGCCGCCCAGCCGCCAGCCGTTCGGCACGTCGAAGGGGTCGCGCCAGCCGCCGCCCGCGGGGGCGGCCGGCCGGGACAGCAGCGCGGCCGCCGCGTACACCTCCGGCGGGACGCCCTCCGGCAGGAGTCCGGCCAGGTCGCGCTCGACCAGGCCCGTGTCCAGGTCGCCCGCGACCACGTCCGGGTGGGCGAGGAGCCGCCGCAGGAACCCGGTGTTCGTCTGGACGCCCAGGATCACGGTGTCGGCGAGCGCGCCCCGCAGCACCCGCAGCGCCGTCGCCCGGTCCGGGCCGTACGCGATGACCTTGGACAGCATCGGGTCGTAGGCGGAGCCCACCGGTACGCCCGCCACCAGGCCGGAGTCCGTGCGGACCGCCCCGCCCGACGGCTCGGACAGGGCGAGGACCGTGCCGCCCGACGGCAGGAACCCGCGGGCCGGGTCCTCCGCGCAGACGCGGGCCTCGATCGCGTGGCCGGTCAGGGACACGTCGGACTGGCCGAAGCCCAGCTCCGCGCCGGCCGCGACCCGCAGCTGCTGCTCCACGAGGTCCAGCCCGGTGACGAGCTCCGTCACCGGGTGCTCGACCTGGAGCCGGGTGTTCATCTCCATGAAGTAGTACGAGGACGGGTCCCCGCCCGGGACGATGAACTCCACCGTCCCCGCGCCGACGTACCCGCACGAGCGGGCGGCCTCCACGGCCGCCGCGCCCATCGACTCCCGCAGCTCCGGCGTCAGCAGGACCGACGGCGCCTCCTCGATCACCTTCTGGTGCCGCCGCTGGAGGGAGCACTCCCGCTCGCCCAGGTGGACCACGTTCCCGTGGGCGTCCGCGAGCACCTGGATCTCGATGTGCCGCGGCCGGTCCACCCAGCGCTCCACGAGCAGGGTGTCGTCGCCGAAGGAGGACTTCGCCTCGCGCCGCGCCGCCGCGATCTCCTCGGCCAGCACCGCCTCGTCGCGCACCAGCCGCATGCCCTTGCCGCCGCCGCCCGCCGAGGGCTTCAACAGCACCGGCATGCCGATCTCCCGGGAGGCGGCGGCCAGTTCGGCGTCGGAGAGCCCGCTGCCCGAGGAGCCCGGGACCACCGGCACGCCGGCCGCCCGCACCGTCTCCTTGGCCCGGATCTTGTCCCCCATCAGGGAGATCGCGGAGGCGGGCGGCCCGATGAAGGCCAGCCCGGCGTCGGCGCAGGCGGCGGCGAAGGCCGCGTTCTCCGCGAGGAAGCCGTAGCCGGGGTGGACGGCCTCGGCGCCGGTGCGGCGGGCCGCGTCCAGCAGCCGCTCGACCGACAGGTAGCTCTCGGCTGCGGCGGCCGGGCCGATCCGGACGGCCGTGTCGGCCTCCCGGACGTGCCGGGCGTCCGCGTCCGCGTCGCTGAAGACCGCGACCGAGCGCACCCCCAGCTCCCGCAGGGTGCGGATGACGCGTACCGCGATCTCGCCCCGGTTCGCCACCAGAACAGTGCTGAACATCTGCATGGTCCTCACGTCACATACGGAAGATGCCGAAAGCGGAGTCGCCCAGGGGGGCGTTCGCGCACGCGGTCAGGGCGAGTCCCAGCACCTGCCGGGTCTCCAGGGGGTCGATGACCCCGTCGTCCCACAGTCGGGCGGTGGCGTAGTAGGCGTTGCCCTGCTCCTCGTACTGGGCGCGCACCGGGGCCTTGAAGGCCTCCTCGTCCTCGGACGGCCACTCCTGGCCCGCGCCTTCGATCTGGTCCCGCTTGACGGTGGCCAGCACCGAGGCCGCCTGCTCGCCGCCCATCACGGAGATCTTGGCGTTGGGCCACATCCACAGGAACCGGGGCGAGTAGGCCCGCCCGCACATCGAGTAGTTGCCCGCGCCGTACGAGCCGCCGACCACCACGGTCAGCTTCGGGACCCGGGTGCACGCCACGGCGGTGACCATCTTGGCGCCGTGCTTGGCGATGCCGCCCGCCTCGTAGTCGCGGCCGACCATGAAGCCCGAGATGTTCTGCAGGAACAGCAGCGGGATGCCGCGCTGGTCGCACAGCTCGATGAAGTGGGCGCCCTTCTGGGCGGATTCGGCGAACAGGATGCCGTTGTTGGCGACGATCCCGACCGGGTGGCCGTGGATCCGGGCGAAGCCGGTGACCAGCGTCTGCCCGAACTCCGCCTTGAACTCCTGGAAGCGGGAGCCGTCCGCGATCCGGGCGATGATCTCGCGCGCGTCGTAGGGGGTGCGGGAGTCGACGGGGACCGCGCCGTACAGCCCGAACGGATCCGCCTTCGGCTCCTCGGGGGCCTCCACCGACCAGGGCAGGGCCGCGCGGTCGGGCAGGGTCGCCACGATGTTCCGTACGATCCGCAGCGCGTGCGCGTCGTCCTCCGCGAGGTGGTCGGTCACCCCGGAGATCCGGGAGTGGACCTCGCCGCCGCCGAGCTCCTCGGCCGTGACCACCTCGCCGGTGGCGGCCTTCACCAGCGGCGGGCCGCCGAGGAAGATCGTGCCCTGGCCGCGCACGATGACGGCCTCGTCGCTCATCGCCGGCACGTACGCGCCGCCCGCCGTGCAGGAGCCCAGGACGGCGGCGATCTGCGGGATGCCGGCGCCCGACATGCGCGCCTGGTTGTAGAAGATGCGGCCGAAGTGCTCCCGGTCGGGGAAGACCTCGTCCTGCATGGGGAGGAAGGCACCGCCCGAGTCGACCAGGTAGAGGCAGGGGAGACGGTTCTCCAGGGCCACCTCCTGGGCGCGCAGGTGCTTCTTGACGGTCATCGGGTAGTACGTGCCGCCCTTGACGGTGGCGTCGTTCGCGACGATGACGCACTCGCGGCCGCTGACCCGGCCGATGCCCGCGATGACCCCGGCGGCCGGGGCGGCGCCCCCGTACATGCCCTCGGCGGCCAGCGGGGCCAGCTCCAGGAAGGGCGATCCGGGGTCGAGGAGGGCGTCCACGCGGTCGCGCGGGAGGAGCTTGCCCCGGGCGGTGTGGCGGGCGCGGGCCTTCTCGCCGCCGCCGAGCCGGGCCGCCTCCAGGCGGGCGCGCAGGCCCTCGGCGAGCTCGCGGTGGGCGGCCTCGTTGGCCCGCCAGGCCGCGGACGCCGGGTCCGCCGTGCTCGTCAGCACTGGTGCCTGCTGCATCGGTCGAGCTCCCTTGCTCGGTGCACGCTGTTAATGAGCGTTAACGCTTCTGGCGCTCAGGTTAACGAGCGCTAACGCCCCTGTCTAGAATGGTTTCCCATGAGCACCAGAGCGGCCGCCCCCACCCGTCGCGAGCAGATCCTCAACGAGGCCGCTCGACTCTTCGCCGCGCGCGGATTCCACGGGGTCGGCGTCGACGAGATAGGGGCCGCGGTGGGCATCAGCGGCCCCGGCCTGTACCGGCACTTCGCGGGCAAGGACGCCATGCTCGCCGAGCTGCTGGTCGGCATCAGCGAACGGCTGCTGACCGGGGGCCGCCACCGGGTGGCCGAGGCGCTGGGCGACCCGGCGCGGGTCCTGTCGTCCCTCATCGACGGCCACATCGACTTCGCGCTCGACGACCGGGCGCTGATCACCCTGCACGACCGGGAGCTGGACCGGCTGCGGGACGCCGACCGCAAGCTCGTCCGGCAGCTCCAGCGCCAGTACGTGGAGCTGTGGGTGGCCGTCGTACGCGAACTGCACCCGCAGGTCGGCGAGGCCGAGGTGCGGGTCTCCGTCCACGCCGTCTTCGGCCTGTTGAACTCCACCCCGCACCTGGCGGCGCTGGGCCGGGGGGCGACGGAATCGCTGCTGCGCAGGCTGGCGCACGGGGCGTTCGGGGCGCTGTCGGCGTGAGCGGGCGCGTCCGGAGGACGAGATGGACGGAGCGCCTCCGCCTGGGCGGCGGCAGAATGAGCCGTATGCCGAAGCCGATACAGACGCCCGACCGATCCGTCGAACCGCCGAGCCGCGCCGAACTCGTCGACCACCTGGTGCGCACCCGCATCGCGGGGCAGGTCGCGACCCCGCGCGAGAACAACCTCTCCCACTACCGCAAGCTCGCCAACGGCGACCGGCACTACTGGCTCGGCCTGGAGCTGGGCGACCGCTGGAGCGACGAGCAGGACGTCCTCGCGGTGATGGCCGAGCGGTGCGGGGTCGTGGACGACGCCGAGCACCGCTTCGGCCAGGACACCATCGACCCGGAGCTGACCGTGTCCGGCCTGGACCGGCTGGCGGCGCGGCTGCGCAAGGCCGCCTTGGACC
Organism: Streptomyces sp. NPDC058674; assembly: GCF_042716505.1. NCBI lineage: Bacteria > Bacillati > Actinomycetota > Actinomycetes > Kitasatosporales > Streptomycetaceae > Streptomyces > Streptomyces sp. NPDC058674. The sequence continues at coordinate 118,468 of NZ_JBHXSC010000002.1, read as the reverse complement.
GCCAGAGCGTGCTGCTGGCCACCGGCCACCCGGGCGGGCTGCTCGACGTCCACCGGGCGACCGCCGCCGCACTGCGGGCGGCCGGCTGCGAGATCGTCGTCATCCCGGCCGGGCTGCACGCCGACGAGGGCTCGGTGTGGCAGTTCGCCGACGTCGCGGTGCTGGAGCGCGGCGCGACCCTGTGGCACACCCACTCCCCGGAGCCGATGGGCGCCATCCTGGACGGCCTGGCGGCTTCCGGCCGCCCGCAGCCGGACCTGGTCGTCGCCGACCACGGCTGGGCGGGCTGCGCGGCCCAGCGGGGCCTGGACGCGGTGGGCTACGCCGACTGCAACGACCCGGCGCTCTTCCTCGCCGAGGCGGAGGGCACCCTCCAGGTGGCGGTGCCCCTGGACGACCACGTCCGCGACCCGCGCTACTACGACCCGATGGTGGCGTACCTGCTGGACGCGGCGGGCCTGCTCGACGCGTAGGCCCGGTGGGAGAAGGCCCCCGGGCCCCCGCGCCGGCGGCCGGGGTCAGGCGCGGGGGACGCGGACGACGCCCTCCTGGATGACCGTCACCGCCAGGCGTCCGTCCTGCGTCCAGATGCGGGCCTGGCCGAGGCCCCGGCCGGCCGCCGCCGAGGGCGACTCCTGGTCGTACAGCAGCCACTCGTCGGCGCGGAACGGCCGGTGGAACCACATCGCGTGGTCCAGCGAGGCGCCCACCACGTCGCCGACGGCCCAGCCGCCCCGCCCGTGGGCGAGCAGCACCGAGTCGAGCAGCGTCATGTCCGAGACGTACGTGGCCAGGCAGGTGTGCAGCAGGGGGTCGTCGCTCTCCAGCTTCCCGGCCGTGCGGAACCACACCTGCGAGCGCGGCTCCACCGGCGCGCCGACGCTGCCCCACGGCGGGACCGTCGCGTAGCGCAGGTCCACCGCCGCGCGCGCCTCGATCAGCCGCTCCACGGTGTCCGGGTCGCGGAAGACCTCCCGGTGGGCGGGGAGCGCCTCGGCGGCCGTCGGCAGGGTCTCCGGGTCCGGGGCGCCGGGCATCGCGGCCTGGTGGTCGAGGCCCTCCTCGTACGTCTGGAACGACGCGGAGAGGTGGAAGACCGGCTGGCCGTGCTGGACGGCGACGACCCGGCGCGTGGTGAAGGAGCGGCCGTCGCGGATGCGGTCCACCGAGTACACGATGGGCGCGCCGGGGTCGCCGGCGCGCAGGAAGTACGAGTGCAGCGAGTGCGCGGTGCGGTCCTCGGGCACGGTCCGGCCGGCCGCGACCAGCGCCTGGGCCGCGACCTGACCGCCGAAGACCCGCGGTACCAGCGCCGAGCGGCTGGTACCGCGGAAGATGTTCTCCTCGATCTGCTCCAGGTCGAGCAGATCGAGGAGCGTCGTCAGTGCCTCGTTCATGGGGGAGGGGTGCGGACCTCTGGTCCCCTACAGGCCCATCGACTTGGCGATGATCGACTTCATGACCTCGCTGGTGCCGCCGTAGATGCGGTTCACGCGGTTGTCGGCGTACAGGCGGGCGATCGGGTACTCGTTCATGTAGCCGTAACCGCCGTGCAGCTGGAGGCACTTGTCGATCACGCGGTGCGCGACCTCGGTGCAGAAGAGCTTCGCGGACGCGGCCTCGGCGGCGGTCAGCTCCCCGGCGTCCAGCGCCTCCAGGGCGCGGTCGGCGACCGCCTCGGCCGCGTCCACCTCGGCCTGGCAGGAGGCCAGTTCGAACTTGGTGTTCTGGAAGTGCGCGACCGGCTTGCCGAAGACGGTGCGGTCGGTCACGTACTGCTGGGCGAACCGGACGGCGGCCTTGGCCTGGGCGTACGCGCCGAAGGCGATGCCCCAGCGCTCGGACGGCAGGTTGGCGCCGAGGTAGTAGAAGCCCTTGTTCTCCTCGCCCATCAGGTCCTCGACCGGGACCTTCACGTCGACGAAGGCGAGCTCGGCCGTGTCGGAGGTGCGCAGGCCGAGCTTGTCGAGCTTGCGGCCGATCGAGTAGCCCTCGGACTTGGTGTCCACGGCGAAGAGGGAGATGCCGAAGCGGCGGTCGTCCTCGCGCGGGGCGGAGGTGCGGGCGCAGACGATCACCCGGTCGGCGTGCACGCCGCCGGTGATGAAGGTCTTGGAGCCGTTGAGGACGTAGTGGGTGCCGTCCTCGGAGAGCTTGGCGGTGGTCTTCATGCCGGCGACGTCGGAGCCGGTGCCCGGCTCGGTCATGGCGAGCGCCCACATCTCCTCGCCGGTGACGAACTTCGGCAGGTAGCGCTTCTTCTGCTCGTCGGTGGAGAGCATCTTGATGTAGGGGAGGGCGAGCAGCACGTGCACGCCGGAGCCGCCGAAGTTGACGCCCGCGCGCGAGGTCTCCTCGTAGAGGACGGCTTCGAACTTGTGGGTGTCCAGGCCCGCGCCGCCGAACTCCTCGGGCACGTTGATGCCGAAGACGCCCAGCTCGCCCAGCTTGTAGTAGAAGTCGCGCGGCGCCTGGCCGGCCTGGAACCACTCGTCGTAGACGGGGACGACCTCGGCCTCGATGAAGGCGCGGATGGTCTCGCGGAACGCCTCGTGGTCCTCGGTGAAAACGGTACGGCGCACGGCCGGCTCCCTTCGGTCGCGGCGGTCCGCCGCCATGGCTAAGCGCTTGCTCATCGTAAGTTACCGGCGGGTTGCCGATTCTGTCCAGACATCTCCCCGGACCCCCTGGGGAGGACGCGCGCGGGGACCTCCCGCGGCTCCCGGCCGACGGCGGTCAGCCGCGTGAGGGGGCGTCCCCTGCCGGAGCGCGGCCTGCCGGGGGCGCGGAGGCACTGCGCAAGGCGAACCACAGCTCCATCCGGGTGTCCGCCTCGTCCAGGTCTCGGCCGAGGAGGGCCGAGGTGCGGGCGATGCGCTGGCGGACGGTGTTGCGGTGCACGCCCAACGCGCCGGCCGAGCGGTCCCAGCTGCCGTGGTGGGCCAGCCATGCGCGCAGCGTGTCCCGCAGCGCGGGGGAGAGGGGCCCGAGCAGTGCCTCGGCGTGGGCGCGGGCCTCGGCTTCGCCGACCAGGCCCGTGAAGCCGGGGTCGGTGTGGCGGGCCAGGGGGCTGCGGGCCGCCTCCGCCCGCTCCAGGGCCCGCCGCGCCTGCGCGTCGGCGGCCGCCAGGTCCGCGGGCGCGGCCGGGGCGCTGACCCCCAGCCGCCACCCGGGCTGCGGAGCGGGCTCCCGGTCGGTGAGCAGGCGTACGGGCTCCTCGTGCGGGTCGAGCAGTACGGTGCCCAGCGCTGCCGCGAGCGACCGGGGGTCGGCGCCGCCGCGGGCATGGACGGCGTACCAGGGGCCCGGCCCGCCCAGCGATCCGGCGGGGGAGCCGCCGAGCAGCAGCCGGGTCAGCGCCGCGGCCTCGTCCCCGGCGGGCCGGTCGGCTGTGAGCAGAGCCAGCAGGACGGCCGCCACCGAGGCGATGGTGTGGTCACCGGGGGCGCGGGCGGGCGTGGCGGTCCCGAGCGCCCGAGCGGTCGCCCCCGGCCCCCCGAGCGGCCCGCCGCCCTGCCGGGCCGTCGTCGGGCCGACCGGCGCCGGACCCCCGCCTACTGCCGAGCCGGCCGTCACCGGCCCGCCCGTCGTCGGCACAGTCGGTGGAGGGCCGGTCGGTGGAGGGCCGGACGGTGGCGGGGCGTTCGCGGGGGGTGGTTCCGGGGGGCGGGGCAGGGCGTGGGCCGTGAGGTGCCAGCCCGCCACCTCGTCGGTGGCCGTGGCCGGGCCCCCCGGGCGGCCGACCCGGGCCAGCAGGCCGGCGAGCGCCTCGGCGGCCCGCGCGGGCACCGGCCCGCCCGCGGACCGGCCGTCCGGGGTCAGCTCGACCCGTCCGCCCAGGGCGGACGCGAGCCGGCGGAGCACCGCCGGGACCGGGTCCGGCCGGGCGGCCGCCGCCGCGAGGGACTGCTGGGCCTCGGTGACCCGGCGCAGCTCGCGCGTCCTTGCCTCCGCCATCAGCCGCCAGACCGCGCGGGCGACCGCCGTGAACGGGGTGCCGGGCGGGACCTCCAGCAGCGGCAGCCCGTGCCGCGCGCACGCCTCGGCCAGTCCGGGCGGCGCCGCCTCGTGCACCGGCGCCACCCCGAAGCCCAGCGCCGCCACGCCCGCCCGTACCAGCCGGGCCACGTACTCCTCCGGATCGGCCGGCTCGGCCCCCGCCGTCAGCAGCAGCTCACCGCCCAGCAGGTACGGCGACGGGTCCGCCATCTCGGAGGCGTGCACCCCGTGCACCTCACCGTCGGCGGGCCCGGCCAGGTGCCGCAGCCCCAGCTCGGCATCGGCGAGCAGCCGGGCGAGGGACACCGGGGCGGTGGGAGGGGCCTCCATGGATACTCCGTACACATCGGGGAAGCGTGGTGTATGAAACGTACACGTCGCGTGCCCGGGGTGTCCGTTTACGCTCGAAGCACCGCACCCGCAGGACCCGGTCCCCCAGCAGTACCCCCCAGCAGCACCCCCCCGGGCGGACCCCCGGCGGCCACCGCAGGACCCCCAGCAGGACCTCCAGAAGGGCACCCCCTCATGAGCACGCAGCCGCGCGGACCCGTCGACTCCTCCCGCATCCCCCGGTACGCGGGCCCCGCGACCTTCGCCCGGCTGCCGCGCCTGGACGAGGTCGGCTCCGCCGACGTCGCCGTCGTGGGCGTCCCCTTCGACTCCGGCGTGTCCTACCGCCCCGGCGCCCGCTTCGGCGGCAACGCCATCCGCGAGGCCTCGCGCCTGCTGCGCCCGTACAACCCGGCCCAGGACGCCTCCCCCTTCGCCCTCGCGCAGGTCGCGGACGCCGGCGACATCGCCGTGAACCCCTTCAACATCAACGAGGCCGTCGAGACGGTCGAGGCCGCCGCCGACGAACTGCTCGGCGCCGGCTCCCGCCTGATGACCCTCGGCGGCGACCACACCATCGCCCTCCCGCTGCTCCGCTCGGTCGCCAAGAAGCACGGCCCCGTCGCGCTGCTGCACTTCGACGCGCACCTGGACACCTGGGACACCTACTTCGGCGCCGAGTACACGCACGGCACGCCGTTCCGCCGCGCCGTCGAGGAGGGCATCCTCGACACCGAGGCGCTCTCCCACGTCGGTACCCGCGGCCCGCTGTACGGCAAGCAGGACCTGACCGACGACGCCAAGATGGGCTTCGGCATCGTCACCTCGGCCGACGTCTACCGGCGCGGCGCCGACGAGGTCGCCGACCAGCTGCGCCAGCGCATCGGCGACCGGCCGCTGTACATCTCGATCGACATCGACGTGCTGGACCCCGCGCACGCCCCCGGCACCGGCACCCCGGAGGCGGGCGGCATGACCTCCCGCGAGCTCCTGGAGATCATCCGCGGTCTGTCCTCCTGCAACCTCGTCTCCGCAGATGTCGTCGAGGTCGCCCCGGCGTACGATCACGCGGAGATCACCTCCGTCGCGGCCTCGCACACCGCGTACGAGCTGACCACCATCATGAGCCGTCAGATCGCCGCCGCGAAGGCTGCCGGATGACGGTGCCGGCGAACCCGAAGGGCGAGTAAGCGCACGTGACGCACGACCACGACCTGGTACTCCGTCCCACCGAGGCCCAGACGGCCGCCGCCCTGGCGCCGCCGCCGGGGCGCACGGGCGGGGACCTGGTCGTGGAGACACTGCGCTCGCTGGGCGCGACCACCGCCTTCGGGCTGCCCGGCCAGCACGCGCTGGCCCTCTTCGACGCGGTGGGCCGCTCCGACCTGCGACTGGTCGGCCTCCGCACGGAGAACAACGCCGCCTTCGCCGCCGATGCGTACGGCCGCATCACCGGCGAGGCGGTCCCGCTCCTGCTGTCCACGGGCCCGGGCGCGCTGATGGCCCTGCCCGCGCTGGCGGAGGCCGCGGCCGCTTCCGCCCCCGTTCTGGCCATCGCCTCGCAGGTGCCGGTCGCGGGGCTGGGCGGCGGGCGGCGCGGCCACCTGCACGAGCTGCGCGACCAGTCCGCCTCCTTCCGGGAGGTGGTCAAGTCCGTGCACACCGCCCGTACGCCCTCGCAGATCCCGTCGGTGGTGGCCGAGGCCTGGGAATCGGCCCTCACGGCCCCCCACGGGCCGGTCTGGGTGGAGATCCCGGAGGACGTGCTCCGCGCCGGAACGCTCATCCCGCAGGTCACGGGCATGGACGCGACCCCGCACGAGTCCGCCCCGCGGCCGGAGCTGACGGCGCTGGCGGCGCACTGGCTGTCGAACGCCTCCCGGCCGGTGATCATCGCGGGCGGGGGAGTGGTCCGCGCCGACGCCGCGGGCAAGCTCAGGCAGCTGGCGGAACGCCTCAACGCGCCGGTGGTCACCACCTTCGGCGGCAAGGGCGCCTTCCCCTGGAAGCACCCGCTCTCCCTCCAGTCCTGGCTGGAGGACCGCCACATGACGGACTTCCTGGAGGACGCGGACGTCCTGCTGGTGGTGGGCTCGGGGCTGGGGGAGCTCTCCTCGAACTACCACACGTTCTTCCCCACGGGCCGCGTCGTCCAGATCGAGGCGGACCTCGGCAAGCTGGAGTCCAACCACGCCGGCCTGGGCATCCACGCGGACGCCCGCCTCGCGCTCCAGGCCCTGCTGGAGACCGTGCCGGAGCGGGAGGACCCCACCGCCCCGGAACGCGTGCGCATGGTCCTCGCGGACATCGCGGCCCGCCTGTCCGCCCAGGACGTCACCCTGGAGCAGGAGCTGCTGGCCTCGATCCGCGCCGCCCTCCCGGCCCGGTCCCCGTCCTTCTGGGACATGACGATCCTGTCCTACTGGGCCTGGTCGGCCTTCGACCCCGGGCACCCGAACACCATGCACTCGGCGCAGGGCGCGGGCGGCCTCGGCTACGCCTTCCCGGCGGCGCTGGGCGCCTGCGTCGCGGAACCGGGCACCCCCGTCCTGGCGGTCTCCGGCGACGGCGGCGCGATGTACTCGATCGCGGACCTGGCCACGGCCCGCCAGCACGACCTCGACGTCACCTGGCTGATCGTGGACGACGGCGGCTACGGCATCCTGCGCGAGTACATGACGGCCGCGTTCGACGCCCCGGTGGCCACGGAACTGACCCGCCCCGACTTCGTCGCCCTGGCGGCCTCCTTCGGCATCCCGGCGGCCACCACCACCCCGGCCACCCTCCGCGAGGACCTCACGACGTCCCTCGCCACCCCGGGCCCCTCGGTCCTGGTCCTCCCCGCGACCCTCAGGATGTTCGCCCCGACGCACGTCTGAGGGACGCCGGGCGTTCCTTGCGGACGTCCTCACCGGACCTGGTTAGACCGGAGCGAACCAGCCCGACAGGAAGAGGTCGTCCTCCGCCGGTTCCGCCTCCGGGCCCGGTTCCGCCTCCGGGCCCGGTTCCGCCTCCAGGCCCGGGCCCCATCCCGGGGCCGCCGTCGGGGCCGGGCGGGGGGCCGGTTGGGGGCGGGGTGCGGCCGGTGCCGGCCGCGTCGTCGCCCCGCGGACCCAGAGGTCCGGATCGGCGCCGGTTTCCTTGATCGTCATGGGCCGAGTATCGCCGGACCCCCCGCGGGCGCCCCCGCTGCCCCCGTGACCCGTACGGACCAGAACGGCTCGCCGAACAGCGGATAAACCCGTTCGATTGTTGCGGCGGGATGAAATCCGCCGGTCGGCGCGTTGGGGGAGGCGGCAGGACAGCAGCGACGGGGAGGCATCACGTGACGGCGGCAGAGACGGCGACCGGGGACGAACAGGGCTGGGCCCGGAGGCTGACCGCCTACACCTGGCGGTACAGGACCAACGTGCTCCTCGCACTCGGCTCCTCGCTGGCCGGCATGGCCGTCATGGCCCTCGTGCCGCTGGTCACCAAGGTGATCATCGACGACGTCATCGGGGACAAGACCAAGGACATGGCGCCCTGGGCCGGGATGCTCATAGCCGCCGCCCTGCTCGTCTACGTGCTCACCTACATCCGCCGGTACTACGGCGGCCGCCTCGCCCTCGACGTGCAGCACGACCTGCGCACCGACATGTACGACACCATCGCCCGCCTCGACGGCCGCCGCCAGGACGAGCTCTCCACCGGGCAGGTCGTCGGCCGGGCCACCAGCGATCTCCAGCTGATCCAAGGGCTGCTCTTCATGCTGCCCATGACCGTCGGCAACTTCCTCCTCTTCGGGATATCCCTCGGCATCATGCTGTGGCTGTCCCCGCTGCTCACCCTCGTCGCCCTGCTGATGGCCCCGGCCCTCTGGTTCATCGCCAAGCGCAGCCGCAAGAAGCTCTTCCCCGCCACCTGGTGGGCCCAGGGCCAGGCCGCCGCCGTCGCGACCGTCGTGGACGGGGCCGTCACCGGCGTCCGCGTCGTCAAGGGCTTCGGCCAGGAGGACCAGGAGACCGGCAAGCTGCGGGCCGCGAGCCGCCGGCTGTTCGCCGGCCGGATGCGCACCATCCGCCTGAACTCCCGCTACACCCCCGCCCTCCAGGCCGTACCCGCCCTCGCCCAGGTCGCCATGCTGGCCCTCGGCGGCTGGATGGCCACCCGCGGCCAGGTCACCCTCGGCACCTTCGTCGCCTTCTCGACCTACCTCGCCCAGCTCGTCGGTCCGGTCCGCATGCTCGCCATGGTCCTCACCGTCGGCCAGCAGGCCCGCGCCGGCGTGGAGCGCGTCTTCGAGCTGATCGACACCGAGCCGGCCATCCGGGAGGGCGCGACCGCGCTCCCCGCCGACGCGCCGGCCACCGTCGAGTTCGACGCCGTCCGCTTCGGGTACGACACCGACCGGCCCGTCCTCGACGGCTTCTCGCTCTCCCTCGACGAGGGCGAGACGGTCGCCCTCGTCGGCTCCTCCGGCAGCGGCAAGTCCACCGTCTCGCTGCTGCTGCCCCGCTTCTACGACGCCGACTCCGGAGTCGTCCGCGTCGGCGGCCACGACGTCCGCGAGCTGACGTACGCGTCCCTGCGGTCGGCGATCGGGCTCGTCCCGGAGGACTCGTTCCTCTTCTCCGACACCATCCGCGCGAACATCGCCTACGGGCACCCCGAGGCCGGCGAGGAGCAGATCCGGGCCGCCGCCCGCGCCGCCCAGGCCGAGGGGTTCATCGAGGCCCTGCCCGCCGGGTACGACACGAAGGTCGGCGAGCAGGGGCTCACCCTGTCCGGCGGCCAGCGCCAGCGCATCGCGCTCGCCCGGGCCATCCTCACCGACCCCCGGCTGCTCCTCCTCGACGACGCCACCTCCGCGGTGGACGCCCGCGTCGAGCACGAGATCCACGAGGCGCTGCGGGCCGTCATGGCCGGCCGCACCACCCTGCTGATCGCCCACCGCCGCTCCACGCTCGCCCTGGCCGACCGGATCGCCGTCCTCGACGGCGGCCGGCTCTCCGACATCGGTACGCACGAGGAGCTGGAGCGCCGCTCCGCCCTGTACCGCAGGCTGCTGACCGACCCCGACGCCCTCGGCGCCGGTTCGCCGCGCACCCCGGACGCCCCGATGGCCGAGTTCGAGCGCGACCTCGGCCGCGACAGCGACCTCGAACGGGACATCGAGCTCGAAGCCGAGATCGACTCCGAGCCCGTCAACGCCAAGCGCCGGGTCGCCGACGGGGTCACCCCCGAGCTGTGGCGGCGCCAGGACGAGTCGGACGGCGGGTCCCCCGCCGCCCCGGCCGCCGCCACCGGAGCGCCGGGCGCCGGACACTCCATGGCCGGGGCCGTGGCGGGCATGCCCGCCACCCCTGAGCTGCTCGCGCAGGTGGCCGCACTGCCGCCCGCCGAGGACCGCCCCGAGGTGGACGAGAGCCGCGCCGCCTCCGCCGAGGAGAGCTACGGCCTGCGCCGGCTGCTCGGCGGCTTCTGGGCGCCGCTCGCGATCAGCCTCGCTCTCGTCGCCGTCGACGCGGGATCCGGGCTGCTCCTGCCGATCCTGATCCGGCACGGCATCGACCAGGGCGTCGAACAGGCCGCCCTCGGAGCCGTCTGGGTGGCGGCCGCGCTCGCCCTGGTGATCGTCATCGCCCAGTGGGCCGCGCAGTTCGCCGAGACCCGGATGACGGGCCGCACCGGTGAACGCGTGCTCTACGCCCTGCGCGTCAAGATCTTCGCCCAGCTGCAGCGCCTCGGCCTCGACTTCTACGAGCGCGAGCTCACCGGCAAGATCATGACGCGGATGACCACGGACGTGGACGCCCTGTCCACCTTCCTCCAGACCGGCCTCGTCACCGCCGTCGTCTCCGTCTTCACCTTCTTCGGCATCCTGATCGCCCTGCTCGTCCTCGACGTCGAGCTCGCGCTGATCGTCTTCGCCACCCTGCCGCTGCTCGTGGTCGGCACCGTCTTCTTCCGCCGCAGGTCCGTCGCCGCCTACGAGCTTGCCCGCGACCGGGTCAGCCTGGTCAACGCCGACCTCCAGGAGTCCGTCGCCGGTCTGCGCATCGTCCAGGCCTTCCGCCGCGAGGGGGTGGGCGCCGTCCGCTTCGCGGAGCGCAGCGACGCGTACCGCGCGGCCCGGGTCCGCGGCCAGTGGCTGATCTCCGTCTACTTCCCCTTCGTCCAGCTGCTGTCCTCGGGCGCGGCGGCCGCCGTGCTGATCGTCGGCGCGGGCCGGGTCGAGGCGGGCACCCTGACCACCGGCGCGCTGGTGGCGTACCTGCTCTACATCGACCTGTTCTTCGCCCCGGTCCAGCAGCTCTCCCAGGTCTTCGACGGCTACCAGCAGGCGACCGTCTCCCTCGGCCGCATCCAGGGGCTGCTCCGCGAGCCCACCAGCACCCCGCGGCCCGCCGAGCCCCGCCGGGTCGCGGCACTGAGCGGGGATATCGCCTTCGAGGACGTCCGCTTCCAGTACGGCACCGCCGAGGAGCGCGGCGAGAAGGGCGAGGCCCTGGCCGGCATCAGCCTGCGGATTCCCGCCGGCCAGACCGTGGCCTTCGTCGGTGAGACCGGAGCGGGCAAGTCCACGCTGGTCAAGATGGTGGCCCGGTTCTACGATCCGACCTCCGGCCGGGTCACCGCCGACGGCACCGACCTGCGGGAGCTCGACCTGACGGCGTACCGCCACCGGCTGGGCGTCGTCCCGCAGGAGCCCTACCTCTTCCCCGGGACGGTGCGCGACGCCATCGCCTACGGGCGGCCCGGCGCGAGTGACGCCGAGGTGGAGGCCGCCTCCCGCGCGGTCGGCGCGCACGCCATGATCGCCACGCTCGACGGCGGCTACCTGCACACCGTCGCCGAGCGCGGCCGCAACCTCTCGGCCGGCCAGCGCCAGCTGATCGCGCTGGCCCGCGCCGAGCTCGTCGATCCGGACGTGCTGCTGCTCGACGAGGCGACCGCGGCCCTGGACCTGGCGACGGAGGCCCAGGTCAACCGGGCCACCGACCGGCTCGCGGGCAAGCGCACCACCCTGGTGGTGGCCCACCGGCTGACCACCGCGGCCCGCGCCGACCGGGTGGTGGTCATGGACCGCGGCCGGGTCGTGGAGGACGGCACCCACGCCGAACTCCTGGACCGCGGCGGGCGGTACGCCGACCTGTGGCGCACCTTCGCCGGCGAGGACGCGCCGGCCGCGGCGGCCTGACCGCCGCGCGGTCTCAGAGCTCGCCGAAGAGCAGGTTGCCGGGGGCGTCCTCGTCGGTGCCGGTGTAGTAGTCGCGTACGGCGTCGAGGAGTTCGTCCACGGACAGGTACCCGTCGTGGTTCTTGTCGATCCTCGCGAACGGCGCGTCCGCGTCCTCGGCGGTCAGCCTCGTGTCCGCCCAGCGTGATCTCCGCGGTGATCGCGAACTCCCGGCCGCCCGCTGGGGAGTTGTGGATGCACTCGTACGAGGGAGGGGCCCGCGGGGGCCGCGGGGCCGCGGCGTCCGGCGTCCGGCGTCCGTCCGGTCCGCCGGTCGCGGGAGGGCCAACGGCCCTCCCCGCCCGTCCGCGCCCCGGGTCCTTGCCCGTTGCAACCTTCTGCGGGACCTGGGCGTCGTACGTACGCACGCACGTGGTACGTACGACGGAACGGGGTGCAGGGTGTTGCAGTGGTCGAGGGGGCCCGGCCGGCCGGCGGCCGTGACGGGGGTGTTCGCGGCGGCACTGGGGCTCTGCGCCGCCGCGCTGTTCGCGGCGCCGGCGGCTCAGGCCGCGCAGGGCGCGGGCGAGCGCTGCGGCGGCCGGCCGGTCCGCACGCTGCCGTTCGCGACGGGGGAGGTGCGCGTCTACAAGACCCGCACCCAGGTCTGTGCGATGGCGTTGGCCCGTGTCCCGGGGGAGCGCCGCCCCATGGAGGTGAGCATCCAAGCGCGCGGCGGGGTCCCGGTCCGCGATGCCGGGCGGTTCACCCGGTACGCCGGGCCCGTCACCGTCGGTGCGATCGGTCGCTGCGTGTATGTAAAGGGGGGCGTGGGGGCCGGATCGGTCGACTCCGGCTGGATCCTGTGCTGACGGAGCGACCCAACCGGGTCTGGTCAGAGGTGTGTTGGCCCGGCTAGGTTCACGGCGACCGAAGTGAACTCAAGGGGAGGGTGCATGCGCAAGACGCTCGGATGGCTGCTGTCACTCGTGGTGCTGATCGGCACCGTGGGTGCGGCCGGCTCCACGGCACAAGCGGCCACCGCCGCGGAGCCGGCGGCCGCCACGGACATCAAGGACATCAAGGACCGGATCCTCGGCATTCCCGGCATGAGCCTGATCGAGGAGAAGCCGTACCCCGGGTACCGCTTCTTCGTACTGAACTACGAGCAGCCGGTCGACCACCGGCAGCCGTGGAAGGGCACCTTCAAGCAGCGCCTGACCCTGCTGCACAAGGACGTCTCCCGGCCGACGGTGTTCTTCACCTCCGGCTACAACGTCAACACCAGCCCGCGCCGCAGCGAGCCGACGACCATAGTCGACGGCAACCAGGTGTCGCTGGAGTACCGTTTCTTCACCCCTTCGCGGCCCGATCCGGCCAACTGGGCCACCCTGGACATCTGGCAGGCCGCCAGTGACCAGCACCGCCTCTTCACGGCCCTGAAGAAGACCTACACGAAGAACTGGCTGGCCACGGGCGGCAGCAAGGGCGGCATGACCGCGACGTACTACGAGCGCCACTACCCGCGGGACATGGACGGTGTCGTCGCGTACGTCGCGCCCAACGACGTCGTGAACAAGGAGGACTCGGCCTACGACCGGTTCTTCAACAAGGTCGGCACCAAGGAGTGCCGCGACCGGCTGAACGCCGTACAGCGCGAGGCGCTCGTGCGCCGCGAGCCGCTCGAGGCGAAGTACGCGGCCGCGGCCGCGGAGAACGGTTGGACCTTCACCACCGTCGGCGACCTCGACAAGGCATACGAAGCGGTCGTGCTCGACTACGTGTGGGCCTTCTGGCAGTACAGCCTGCTCGCCGACTGCGCCGCGATCCCGACCGCCGCGACCGCCACAGACCAGGAGATCTGGGACACCATTGACGCGATCTCCGGCTTCTCGGCCTACGCCGACCAGGGTCTGCAGACGTACACCCCGTACTACTACCAGGCGGGCACCCAGCTCGGTTCGCCCGACATCAAGCAGCCCCACCTCAAGGGCCTGAGCCGCTACGGCTACCAGCCGCCGCGCAACTTCGTGCCCCGCGAGATCCCGATGGCCTTCCAGCCGGGGGCCATGGCGGACGTGGACAACTGGGTCCGCAACAACGCGAACCAGATGCTGTTCGTGTACGGGCAGAACGACCCGTGGGGCGCCGAACCGTTCCGCCTCGGCTACGGGGTGCGCGACAGCTACGTGATGACCGCCCCCGGTGCCAACCACGGCGCGAACGTCGCCAAGCTCCTGGACGGCGAGCGGACGCTGGCCACCGCGAAGATCCTCCAATGGGCCGGGGTCGCCCCCGCCGCCGCGCTCGCCGACTCGGCCGAGGCGGCGCCGCTGGCCTCGCCGGACGCCCTGCTCGACCAGCGCGACCCGGAGCGCGAGCCGCAGCTGCGGCCGTAGCCCCACCGCGCTCCCGAGGGGGCGGGCCCGCACCTGCCGCGGGCCCGCCCCCTCCCGCACGCCGTACCGCGGACGAGGCCGCCTACCGCTGGTGACCAGGCCGGATCTCGCCGGTAGCGCCCCGGCCCCCACTACGATCCGCAGGATCAGGGGAGGAAGGGGAGGGACATGAGATTCGCCTGGTTCGTCTGGCTGGCCCGGCACTTCGGGGAATTCGGCTACGGAGACGGCCCGTTGAGGGGCGCGATCGGGACGCTCGCCGTCCTGCTGACGGCGGCGCTGACCGGCTACACGCTGCGCCGCCACAGGGCCGCCGCGGCCGCGGCCGCGGGCGTGGTCTGCATCGCGGGCCTCGCGTGGCTCGCCGCCCACTGACCGCGCCCACTGGCCGCGCCCACTCACCGCGCCCACTGGCCGCGCCCGCTGACCGTGGCCGCCCGGCCGCCGTCAGGGGTAGGACAGCCCGTGGCCCAAGGGGTAGCGGCCCGGGACCGGTACCGGGAGGCGGCCCTCGGGGCGCATCGCGCCGGTGATCACCCGGGCGGCGGCCCGCATCTCCACGTCCGTCCAGGTGTACGTCGCCAACTCCGCCGCGCACGCCGGCAGCCGGGCCGCGTCGTAGGGGTTGCGGATCGCCACCGAGACGACCGGGACCCCGGAGGCGACGAGCTGCGCGACCAGCGTGCGCTGCGGGCTCTCCCCCTCGGGGACGTTGTACGTGCACACCAGCACCGCCGCGTGCCCCGCCGCGGCCGCGGCCGCCCGCTCGGGCGCCACCGCCGTGGCCCGGCAGCCCAGGGCGGTCAGCTCCCGGGCCAGTACCGCGGTAGGGGGCCCCGTGGTACCGGTGGGGGAGGCGGGGTCGGCCCCCGTGACCAGCAGTCGGGGCGCCGCCGCGGCGTCCAGCGGCAGCAGCCCGGCGGGGTTGGCCAGCAGGGTCGTCGTACCGGCCGCGATCTCGTCGGCGGCCGCCAGGTGCCCGGGGGTGCCCACGGTCTCGGCCGTCCGCGCCGCGGTGGCCCCGGGCGCCTCGAACAGGCCGCGGCGGGTCTTCAGTTCCAGGATGCGCAGCACCGACTCCTCGATCCGCTCCTCGGTCAGCTCGCCCGCCTCGACCGCGGCCAGCACGCTGCGGTGCGCGAGCCCCAGGTCCGGCGGGTTCAACAGCTGGTCGCAGCCCGCGCGCAGGGCCAGTACGGGCACCCGGTCGTCCCCGTACTTCTGGCGGACCCCGGCCATGTCCAGGGCGTCGGTGACCACCACCCCCCGGAAGCCGAGGCGTTCGCGCAGGATGCCGGTGACGATCGGCCGGGAGAGCGTCGCCGGGTCCCCCGAGGGGTCGAGCGCGGGGAAGACGATGTGCGCCGTCATGACGGCGTCCACGCCCGCCTCCACCACCGCCCGGAAGGGCGGCTCGTCCAGCTCCTCCCAGAGGGCGCGGGTGTGCCGCATCACGGGCAGCCCGACGTGGCTGTCGGTCTCGGTGTCCCCGTGGCCGGGGAAGTGCTTGGCGGTGGCCGCCACTCCGGCGCTCTGGTAGCCGCGCACCTGGGCGGCGGCGAGGGCCGCCACCGCGCGCGGGTCGGCGCCGAAGGACCGTACGCCGATCACCGGATTGGCCGGGTTGACGTTGACGTCGGCCACCGGCGCGTAGTCCTGCCGGATGCCCATGGCGGCCAGTTCGGTGGCCGCGATCCGGGCGGCCCGCCGGGCGTCGGCGACCCGGCCGCCCGCGCCGAGGGCCATCGCCCCGGGCAGCAGGGTCGCCGGCCGGCCGATGCGGGCGACCGCCCCGTGCTCCTGGTCGGTGGAGAGCAGCAGCGGGACCCGGGCGCCGGTGGCCAGGGCGGCCCGCTGGAGGCCGCCGGAGAGCTCCGCGATCTGCTGCGGACTGCGGGTGTTGTGGGCCCACGCGAAGTAGACGATCCCGCCGAGGTGGTAGCGGGCGACCAGCTCGGCGGCGGTGCGCACCCCGAACAGCGCCAGGTTCCGCTCGGCGTCCGCCGGATCGGGATCGGTCGCCGAGTGGCCGTACGCCCGGGAGACGAAGAGCTGCCCGACCTTCTCGGCGAGGCTCATCCCCTCGACCAGCCGGCGCAGCCGGGCCCGGTCGGTGCGGCGGCCCGGCGGTCCGCCGGGGGCGCGCGGGTCGTCCGGTGCGCGGCGGGCCCCCGAGGCGGCGGAGGTGGCCCCGCCGACCGTGACGGCGGCCAGGGCGGCTGCGGCGAGCAGGGTCCGGCGGGAGGCGTGGTTCGGCACGCGCCGGACCCTACTGCCGGGCCGGGTCCGGGGCGTGACGGACACTCGGGAGATCCCCCGGAAGGGTCGCCGCCCCGGGCACGGCCCGTACGCGGGCCCAGTGCTCCTGCAGGGTCCGCACGGCCTCCGTGATGGCGGGACGGCGGGCTGCCCCGGTCCGCCACAGGGCGTACAGCCGTCGTACGGGGCCGGGCTCCAGCGGTACGGCCACCGCGCCCGGCGGCAGCGCACCCGTGCCGAGGCGGGGGACGACGGCCACCCCGAGTCCCGCCGCGACCAGGGCGACGATCGTGTGGTTCTCCTCCGCGACGTGCGCGATGTCCGGCTCCAGGCCGACCGTCCGCAGGGTCCGCACCAGCCAGTCGTGGCAGACCCGCCCGGGCGGCTGGCACACCCAGCGCTGTCCGCCCAAATCCGACCGCAGGACCCTGCGGCGCGCGGTGAAGGGGTGCCCGGCCGGCACCACCAGGTCGCACAGGTCGTCGCCGATCAGCGCCTGCTCCACGCCCTCGGGGGCCGGCAGCGGGGCGATGTCCCAGTCGTGGGCCACGGCCAGGTCCGTCACGCCCCGGGACACCAGGTCCACCGACAGGTGCGGGTCGACCTCGGTGAGGCGGACGTCCAGCGCCGGGTGCCGGCGGGCCAGATCGGCCAGCACCCCCGGCAGCAGCCCGCGCGCCGCCGAGGCGAAGGCGGCCACCGTCAGCAGCCCGCTCGGCTGCCCGCGCCGCTCCTCCAGGGTGGTCTCGGCGCGCTCCACGATCGCCAGCAGCTCCCGCGCCGTGTCGGCCAGATGGCGGGCCTCCTCGGTGAGGGCGACCCCGCGCCCGCGCCGCTCCAGCAGCGTCGTGCGGGTCTCCCGCTCCAGTTTGGCGATCTGCTGCGAGACCGCCGAAGGGGTGTAGCCGAGGGCCGCCGCCGCGCCCGCGACCGATCCGTGGACGGAGACGGCGTGCAGGGCGCGCAGCCGGGCGAGATCAAGCACGCCCCCATCGTGGCAGCCCTCCCACCCGTAAGCAATGCTTCATCCATCCCGGAAGAGATCGGCGCTGGTGCTACATCAAGCGGTCGTCGATGCTCGGATCATGCGTCCCGTACACACCGCACTCGCCGTGCTCGTCGCCGCCGTGTGGGGCTTCAACTTCGTCGTCATCGAGATCGGGCTCGGACACTTCCCGCCGCTGCTCCTGTCCGCCCTGCGCTTCCTCGCCGCCGCGGTGCCCGCGGTGTTCTTCGTCGGGCGTCCCAAGGTCGCCTGGAAGTGGATCCTGGGGGTCGGAGCGGCCCTGGGCATCGCCAAGTTCGGCCTGCTCTTCACCGGCATGGCCGCCGGGATGCCGGCCGGGCTGTCCTCCCTCGTGCTCCAGATCCAGGCCGTCTTCACCGCCGTCCTGGCCGCCGCCGTCCTGCGCGAGCGGCCCGGGCCGGTGCGGCTGGCCGGCATGGGGGTCGCGCTCGTCGGCATCGCGGTGGCCGCCGTGGACGGGGGGACCGCCGGTCCGGTGCTCGGTTTCACCCTGGTCGTGGCGGCTGCCGCGTGCTGGGGCGTCTCCAACGTGCTGACCCGCAAGGCCTCCCCGCCCGACGCCCTGAACTTCATGGTGTGGGTGTGCGCGGTCCCGGTGGTGCCGCTGTTCGGGCTCTCGCTCCTGCTGGAGGGGCCCGACCGGGACGCGGCCGCCCTGCGGGCCCTGGACTGGTCCGGGGCGGCCGTCATCGGGTACGTCGCCTGGGTGTCCACCGTCTTCGGCTTCGGCGCCTGGGGCTACCTGCTGCGCCGCTACCCGGCGTCCTCGGTGGCGCCCTTCTCGCTGCTGGTCCCGGTCTTCGGGATGTCCTCGGCCGCCCTGGTACTGGGGGAGGGCGTCTCGGGGCTGCGCTGGCTGGCGGCGCTGCTCCTGGTCGGCGGGGTGGCGCTCACCTCGCTGGCTCCCGCCGCGCGGGCCTCGAACCGTACGGGGGTCGGTTCGGGCGTCAGCGCGGGGAGCCCTCCTGGAGCGGCAGTCGCCAGTCCTGCCCCGTGAGCGCGGCCCCGAACGAGCGGTGCGGGCGTTCGGCCACCAGGGTGAAGCCGGCGCTCAGGTAGCGGGAACGGGCCTCGGCCAGCACGTCGTTGGTCCACAGCACCAGCTCGCGGTAGCCGACCGAGCGGGCGAAGGCGACGACGGCGTCGACCAGGAGGGTGCCGATGCCATGCCCCCGGCAGGCCGGCTCCACCAGGAGGAGCCGCAGCCGTGCGGTGCCGGGTGCGCCGTCCTCGCGCACGCACATCACCGAGCCGACCGGGCGGCCCTCCAGCTCTGCGATCCACACGCGTTCCAGGTACGGGTCGTGGTCCTCGGCGAAGTCCGCGACGACCCGGGCCACCAGCCCTTCGAACTCCGTGTTCCAGCCGTACTCGGCGGCGTAGAGCGCGCCGTGCCGCTGCACGATCCAGCCCAGCTCGCCGGGCTCCGGGGGCCGTAGCCGCACGGGCGCCTTCTCGGGCGTGTCCATGGCGCCCGAGGATAGCGCGGGGGGCGGCGCCGGGGGGCGGGCCGGGGGACGGCCCGCACCGCCCGGGACCGCCCTCGGGGCGCCCCGGCACCTCCGCGCCGTCTCAGCGCCCGGCCGGCCGAACTCCGATGTGCCGCTGGGCCGTACGGGTCACTTCCGGCCGCCGCCGAGGATCTGGCCCAGCAGGTCCCCGAGGCCGCCGCCCGCCGCGGGGGCCGCTCCGGGGGCCGGGGCGCCGCCCGCCGCCGGGCCCGCGGCCGTGGTGCCGGCGCCCCGTCCGGCGGCGCGCTTGGCGAAGACGGCCATCAGGACCGGGATCAGCAGCTCGATGACGCGGCTGATGGTGGGCGCGGGGATGCCGGTCTTCTTGGAGACGGCGTTGGCCACGGGCTTGCTCACCTTGGCGAGCACCCCGGCCATCATCCCGCCGGACAGCATGCCGCCGAGGCCGCCGCCGCCCAGGCCGCCGCCCAGCGTGGACACGCCCTGCAGCGGGGGTTCCGCGACCTCGGCGAAGGCCCGGCGGACCTCGACGCCGTCGTCGTCGTCCGCGGCGGCCTTCTCCTGCAGGCCGCCGGTCATGGCGCCGACCGTCTCGGCGACGGTGTCGCGCGCGCCGTCGGCGTCCGTGCCGAGGAGGCCGGCGATCTCGGTCAGCCTGTCGTCGCCGAGCTCGTGGAGCACGTCGTCCTGGAATGAAGATTCGCTCATGCGGGAAACGCTACTTCTGCGGCGATTTGACGGCACCCCGGACTCCGCTCCGGTAACGGAACGGTAAAGCTGCGCATCCGAGTGCAACCCCCGGCGCGGCACGGGGGTCGTATGGTGCGTCGGGACTTTCGGGAGGGGATCTGGGGGGATCGGGAAGTCCGACACGGGAGGGGTAACCGTGAGGGGGTCCGGCCGCGAGGCCGGACCCCCTTCTCGTGTCCCGGCCCCCGTTGTCCACAGGGCCGACGGACTGTCGCCGGCGGGCGGTAGCGTCGTGCCATGGCAACGGACGGGGCAGGGGCGGGCGTACAGCCGGCGGTGGTCGACGGCGTGCTGGAGCGCATCACCTACGCCAATGAGGAGAGCGGGTACACGGTCGCCCGCGTCGACACCGGCCGCGGCAGCGGCGACCTCCTCACGGTCGTCGGGTCCCTCCTCGGCGCGCAGCCCGGAGAATCGCTGCGGATGGAGGGCCGCTGGGGCTCCCATCCGCAGTACGGCAGGCAGTTCACGGTGGAGAACTACCGCACCGTGCTGCCCGCCACCATCCAGGGCATACGCCGCTACCTCGGCTCCGGCCTGATCAAGGGCATCGGCCCGAAGATCGCCGACCGGATCGTGGAGCACTTCGGCACGGACACCCTCGACGTGATCGAGGCCGAGCCGAAGCGGCTGATCGAGGTGCCCGGCCTCGGGCCCAAGCGGACCAAGCTGATCGGCGCCGCCTGGGAGGAGCAGAAGGCCATCAAGGAGGTCATGGTCTTCCTCCAGGGGGTCGGCGTCTCCACGTCCATCGCGGTGCGCATCTACAAGAAGTACGCCGACGCCTCCATCTCGGTGGTGAAGAACCAGCCCTACCGGCTCGCCGCCGACGTCTGGGGCATCGGGTTCCTCACCGCCGACCGCATCGCCCAGGCCGTGGGCATCCCGCACGACAGCCCCGAGCGGGTCAAGGCGGGGCTCCAGTACGCCCTCTCCCAGTCCACCGACCAGGGGCACTGCTTCCTGCCCGAGGACCGGCTGATCGCCGACGGGGTCAAGCTGCTCCAGGTGGACACCGGGCTCGTCATCGACTGCCTGGCGGAGCTCGCCGCGGACCCGGAGGGCGTCGTACGGGAGCCGGTGCCCGATCCGCAGGGCGGGCCGGACCCGCTGACCGCCGTGTACCTGGTCCCCTTCCACCGCGCCGAGCTGTCGCTGGTCGGGCAGGTACGCCGGCTGCTCCACGCGGAGGCCGACCGGATGCCCGGCTTCCAGGACGTGGACTGGGAGAAGGCGCTGGGCTGGCTCGCCGGGCGGACC
Organism: Streptomyces sp. NPDC058674; assembly: GCF_042716505.1. Lineage (NCBI taxonomy): Bacteria > Bacillati > Actinomycetota > Actinomycetes > Kitasatosporales > Streptomycetaceae > Streptomyces > Streptomyces sp. NPDC058674. The sequence goes on along the minus strand of NZ_JBHXSC010000002.1, from coordinate 97,810 downwards.
GGGGCGGCGCTCGCCCCCGAGCAGCGGGACGCGGTCAAGCTGGCGCTCACCCGGCGGGTCGCGGTCCTCACCGGCGGGCCGGGCTGCGGCAAGTCCTTCACCGTGCGCTCCATCGTCGAGCTGGCCCGGGCCAAGAAGGCCAAGGTGGTGCTGGCGGCACCCACCGGCCGGGCGGCGAAACGGCTGGCCGAGCTCACCGGCGCCGAGGCCTCCACCGTGCACCGGCTGCTGGAGCTCAAGCCGGGCGGGGACGCGGCGTACGACCGGGAGCGGCCCTTGGACGCGGACCTGGTCGTGGTCGACGAGGCCTCGATGCTGGACCTGCTCCTGGCCAACAAGCTGGTCAAGGCCGTGGCGCCGGGCGCACACCTGCTGCTCGTCGGGGACGTGGACCAGCTGCCGTCGGTCGGAGCCGGGGAAGTGCTGCGGGACCTGCTGGCCGAGGGCGGCCCGGTGCCCGCGGTCCGCCTGACCCGGATCTTCCGGCAGGCCCAGCAGTCGGGGGTGGTGACCAACGCCCACCGGATCAACACCGGCCTCCCGCCCCTCACCGACGGCCTGCCGGACTTCTTCCTCTTCCCCGAGGAGGACACCGAGGCGGCCGGGGTGCTCGCCGTGGACGTGGCGGCCCGCCGCATCCCGGCCAGGTTCGGGCTCGACCCGCGCCGGGACGTCCAGGTGCTCGCCCCCATGCACCGCGGGCCGGCCGGCGCCGGGAACCTCAACGGCCTGCTCCAGCAGGCCATCACGCCGGCCCGGCCGAACCTGCCGGAGAAGCGGTTCGGCGGCCGGGTCTTCCGGGTGGGCGACAAGGTCACCCAGATCCGGAACAACTACGAGAAGGGTGCCAACGGCGTCTTCAACGGCACGGTGGGCGTGGTCACCGCCCTCGATCCGGACGAACAGCGCCTGACGGTACGGACGGACGAGGACGAGGAGATCGGCTACGAGTTCGCCGAGCTCGACGAGCTGGCGCACGCGTACGCCGTCACCATCCACCGCTCCCAGGGGAGCGAGTACCCCTGCGTGGTGATCCCGGTCACCACGGGCGCCTGGATGATGCTCCAGCGCAACCTCCTCTACACGGCGGTGACCAGGGCGAAGAAACTGGTCGTCCTCGTCGGGTCCCGGAAGGCGATCGGGCAGGCGGTGCGTACGGTTTCCGCAGGCAGGAGGTACACCGCGGTCGCCGCCCGGCTGTCCGGCCGGATACCGGTGGGAAACATCACCTAAATGATCGATCATTTGGGGTTCCCGCCACCGGTACGGAGGGGGCAGGATGAGCAGGTTGAAGGCACTCAGTGCCGTCAAAAGGACCAAAGGCCGACCCCGAGTGCACTCTCCTGCGCCAAATGGGGGAAGGTAGAGGCAGTCAGGGCACCTCGAAGAAGAGGCACTACGTCGGTGAGGGATGACGTGAGCGACAACTCTGTAGTACTCCGGTACGCGGACGGTGAATACACCTACCCGGTGGTCGAGAGCACCGTCGGTGACCAGGGCTTCGACATCTCGAAGCTGCGGGCCCAGACCGGGCTCGTCACCTTGGACAGCGGCTACGGCAACACCGCGGCGTACAAGTCCGCGATTACCTACCTCGACGGCGAGCAGGGAATCCTGCGCTACCGCGGCTACCCGATCGAGCAGCTGGCCGAGCGTTCGAGCTTCATCGAGGTCGCGTACCTGCTGATCAACGGGGAGCTGCCGACCGTCGACCAGCTCGCGTCGTTCCGCAACGAGATCACCCAGCACACGCTGCTGCACGAGGACGTGAAGCGCTTCTACGACGGCTTCCCGCGTGACGCGCACCCGATGGCGATGCTGTCCTCCGTGGTCAGCGCGCTGTCGACGTTCTACCAGGACAGCCACAACCCGTTCGACGAGCAGCAGCGCCACCTCTCGACGATCCGCCTGCTGGCCAAGCTGCCGACGATCGCGGCCTACGCGTACAAGAAGTCCGTCGGCCACCCGGTGGTCTACCCGCGCAACGACCTGGGCTACGTCGAGAACTTCCTGCGCATGACCTTCTCCGTGCCGGCCCAGGAGTACGACCTGGACCCGGTCGTGGTCGCGGCGCTCGACAAGCTGCTGATCCTGCACGCGGACCACGAGCAGAACTGCTCGACCTCCACCGTGCGCCTGGTCGGCTCCTCGCAGGCGAACATGTTCGCCTCGATCTCCGCCGGCATCTCGGCGCTGTGGGGCCCCCTGCACGGCGGCGCCAACCAGTCCGTCCTGGAGATGCTCGAGGGCATCAAGAACGACGGCGGCGACGTCGACGCCTTCATCCGCAAGGTGAAGAACAAGGAAGACGGCGTCCGCCTGATGGGCTTCGGGCACCGCGTCTACAAGAGCTTCGACCCCCGGGCGAAGATCATCAAGGCGGCGGCGCACGATGTCCTCTCGGCGCTCGGCAAGAGCGACGAGCTGCTCGACATCGCGCTCAAGCTGGAAGAGCACGCGCTGGCCGACGAGTACTTCGTCTCGCGCAACCTCTACCCGAACGTGGACTTCTACACCGGTCTCATCTACCGGGCCATGGGCTTCCCGACCGAGATGTTCACCGTGCTCTTCGCGATCGGCCGCCTTCCCGGCTGGATCGCCCAGTGGCACGAGATGATCAAGGAGCCGGGTTCCCGCATCGGCCGTCCGCGCCAGATCTACACCGGAGAGGTCCTGCGCGACTTCGTTCCCGTAGAGAGCCGCTGACAGAGAGCCACTGACCGGGGGCCTTCGGGCCCGGGCCGTACCCGGACGCGGCGTGCGAAACGCGTCCGGGTGAGTACGAAAAGCCATGCGCAGGCGTGCGAAGGCTTGAGCGAGGCCAGCGAAAAGCGCCCCGCCGCCGATCCCCCCACGGGTCGGCGGTCGGGGCGCTTTTCTTTCCCCGGTACGGACTCCCCCCACGGGATCCGCGCCGGGGCGTCTGTGTCTGCCGGGACCCGTTTCCGGGTCGGGAGGGCCGCTCAAAGCTTCCCGCGGGCACGCGTCCCGGCCGGCCGATGCCGCGGACGTCCCCCAAGACCTCCGTGGAACGTCCCCCAAGACGTTCCTGGCACGCCCCATTAGACCCGTGGCGACCCCGGATGGTTACGTCGCCATCACTGTGATCTGCGTCTCCCGTGAAGGAACTGTGTCGGAAATGCGAAGGCGATCCACTAGCGGAAGGCCCGCAACCGGAGGCTGTTCGTCACCACGAAGACCGAGGAGAAGGCCATGGCCGCTCCGGCGATCATCGGGTTGAGGAGTCCGGCAGCGGCGAGCGGCAGGGCCGCGACGTTGTAGCCGAAGGCCCAGAAGAGGTTCCCCTTGATCACGGCGAGGGTCCTGCGCGACAGCCGGATCGCGTCCGCGGCCACCCGCAGGTCGCCCCGTACGAGGGTCAGGTCGGCCGCCTCGATGGCGGCGTCGGTGCCGGTGCCCATGGCCAGGCCCAGGTCGGCCCGGGCCAGCGCGGCCGCGTCGTTGACGCCGTCGCCGACCATCGCGACGGTGCGTCCCTCGGCCTGGAGGCGCTCCACCACGTCGGCCTTGTCCTGCGGCATGACCTCCGCGATCACCTCGTCGATGCCCACCGCGCGGGCCACCGCCTCGGCCGCGGCCCGGTTGTCGCCGGTCAGCAGGATCGGGGTCAGCCCCAGCGCACGCAGCCGGGCGACCGCCTCGGGGCTGGTCTCCTTGACCGCGTCGGCCACGGTCAGCACCCCGCGGGCCGCTCCGTCCCAGGCCACCACGACGGCGGTGCCGCCCGCGGCCTCGGCGGCGGCCTTGGCCCCGGCGAGAGCGTCCGGCAGCGCGATCCCCCGGTCGGCGAGCAGGTGTGCGCGGCCCACCAGGACGGCGTGCCCGTCGACCACTCCGCGGACGCCGAGCCCGGCGAGGTTCTCGAAGTCCCGGGGGGAGGGCAGGGCGCCGACCCGCTCGGCCGCGCCGGTGGCGACGGCGCGGGCGACCGGGTGTTCGGAGGCGTGCTCCAGGGCTCCGGCCAGCCGCAGCAGCTCGGTCGCGTCGACCCCGTCCGCGGGGTGGACGCCGGTCAGGGTCATCCGGCCGGTGGTGACGGTCCCGGTCTTGTCCAGGACGACGGTGTCCACCCGCCGGGTGGACTCCAGGACCTCGGGGCCCTTGATGAGGATGCCGAGCTGCGCGCCGCGGCCGGTGCCCACCATCAGTGCGGTCGGGGTGGCCAGGCCCAGGGCGCAGGGGCAGGCGATGATCAGGACGGCCACGGCGGCCGTGAAGGCGGCGGTGGGGTTGTCCGTGGCCAGCAGCCAGGCGACCCAGGTGCCGAGCGCGAGGAGCAGGACGACCGGTACGAATACGGCGGACACCCGGTCGGCGAGGCGCTGCACCTCGGCCTTGCCGTTCTGCGCGTCCTCGACCAGGCGGGCCATCCGGGCCAGTTGCGTGTCGGAGCCGACCCGGGTCGCCTCGACGACCAAGCGTCCGGAGGTGTTGACAGTGGCGCCGGTGACGGGGTCTCCGGGCGCGACCTCGACCGGTACCGACTCGCCGGTGAGCATGGAGGCGTCGACGGCCGAGCCGCCCTCCACGACCGTGCCGTCGGTGGCGATCTTCTCGCCGGGGCGGACGGTGAACCGGTCGCCGACCAGGAGCGCGCTCACCGGGATGCGCACCTCGGAGCCCCCGCGCAGGACGGCGACGTCCCTGGCGCCGAGCTGCAGCAGCGCCTTGAGCGCCGCGCCCGCCTTCCGCTTGGCGCGTGCTTCGAGGTAGCGGCCGAGCAGGATGAAGGCGACGACGCCGGCCGCCACCTCCAGGTAGACGGCGGAGGAGCCGTCCGTGCGGGAGACGGTGAAGTCGAAGCCGTGCCGCATGCCGGGCATGCCCGCGTGGCCGAAGAACAGGGCCCACAGGGACCAGGTGAAGGCGGCGAGGGTGCCGACGGAGACCAGGGTGTCCATGGTGGCGGCGCCGTGCCGGGCGTTGGTCCAGGCGGCCTTGTGGAAGGGGAGGGCGCCCCAGACGACGACGGGGGCGGCGAGCGTCAGGGAGAGCCACTGCCAGTTGTCGAACTGGAGCGCCGGGACCATCGCGAGCAGGACGACGGGCAGGGCGAGGGCGACGGACACGAGGAGCCGTTGGCGGAGCGCGGCCAGCTCGGGGTCCGGGGCCTCGGCCGGCAGCCGTACGGACCCGGACGCGGGCCCGGACTGTGGTTCCGGCTGTGCTTCGGGCTGCGGTTCCGGCTCGGGGGGCGGGGGTTCCGCGGCGGTGTAGCCGGTCCTCACGACGGTCGCGACGATGTCCGCCACCCGGACGTCCGGCGCGTAGGAGACCTTCGCCTTCTCGGTGGCGTAGTTCACCGTCGCGGTGACCCCGTCCATCCGGTTCAGCTTCTTCTCGATGCGGGCCGCGCAGGAGGCGCAGGTCATCCCGCCGATCGTGAGCTCGACTGCCGCTATGGGTCCGTCGTGCACTGTGCTGGTCATGTCCGGGCTCCAGGGGGAGGGCCGGGCGGTGCGGTACCAGTATGAGCTGGCCGGCGCCGCCCGGCGGGTGCTACGGGTCGTGCGGTGCTGCGGGTGGTGCCTGGGGGCAGGTGCGGCCGGGGCCGGCGGTCAGGCGCGGCCGGCGAAGTCGTAGCCGGCCTCGTCCACGGCGGCGCGCACGTCCTCGTCCGCCAGCGGGGCCGCGGAGACCACCGTGACCTCGCCGGTCGCGGCGACGGCCTTGACCGAGTCGACGCCCGGCAGGGCGGAGAGCTCCGTGGTCACCGCACCCTCGCAGTGCCCGCAGGTCATGCCGGTCACGCGGTAGACGGTGGTGGTCCGGGTGTCCGTCTCGGCGGTCATGTCGTTCTCCTCTTGAGGGGCGCGTATCGGCCGCCGGGGGCGGCGGATCTCTCCAGCCTCCTCCCGACACGTCGAGACTATACCCCTAGGGGGTATCAATGCGAGCCGGCGCGGCTGCTCTTTTGGGGTGGGGCGATTCGGGCGGATCGTGCGGACTGCAGGGATGTGCGGACTGTAGGGGCGCGCCGGACATGGATCACCCGGCGGGCTTCGTCCTGACCCTGTGCGCCGCGGGCTGGTCGCGCGGCGGGGGCTGACGGGGGCGGATGCTGTCCGTACGGGTGTTACCGCCGGCCGGTCCGCGTGAGGGCGGCCGGCCGGACGGCCTCCGGTGGGGATGCGGGCGGTCGGCCCGGCGGCCGGCACCCGGACCGGGTCAGCGCGGAGGGGCCGTGGTGACCATGGGCTCCAGGTAGCGCAGCAGTACGGTCTTCAGTTCGGCGGTGTAGGCGGCGCGCTCGGCGCCCTCGTGGGCCAGGATCAGGTCCAGCGACGCCTTGAAGATGCCCAGGATCATGTTCGAGGTGTGGGTGAGCTCGGCCGGCGTGGCCTCGGGGGCGAAGCCGCGCAGGACGCCTTCCACCCGGGCGAGCAGGCTGGAGTGCAGTTCCTCGTGCTCCTGGGTGATGCCGGGGACGCCGGAGCCGTGCATGAGCGCCCAGAAGGCCGGGTTCTCGCAGTTGAAGGCGATGACCGGGTCCAGGACGGCGTCCAGCAGCTCGGGCAGCGGGCGGTGCAGGTTCTCCGGCAGGAAGGCCTGGCCGTGCATCTCGTGCGCGCGCTGGAGCAGCTGGCCGCCGAGCTCCACGGCGATGGCCTCCTTGTTCGGGAAGAACTGGTAGAGCGTGCCAGGGGAGACGCCCGCTTCGCGCGCGATGGCATTGGTGCTGGCCGCGGCGTAGCCGGTACGGCAGAACACGCCCGCGGCGGCCGCCAGGAGCTGGCTGATCCGGCGCTCGCCGCGTGCCTGGCGGCGCCGCGGGCTCGGGGGTGCGCCCTCGGCGGGATCGGCTTTTTGCGCCGCTTTGTCCTTGGGGGTCCCCGGCATGTCCAATCCCTTGCTTCCCGTGGGTGATTGACAAACGCGAGGGATCGCTCGCATTCTGAGTGAACGCGAGCGAGTGCTCGTGTTTGCCAGTGTATTTCGGCCTGGCAATCAGGTGAAGGGGACACCGAGTCATGTCCGAAGTCAAGAAACCGCCGCCGCCCGGGGAGAGCGGCAGGTGGACCCGGATCGTCACGGCCCGACCGCGGCTCTCGCTCCTGCTCGCCCTGCTGGTCACGGCGCTGGCCGTGTTCGCGGGCAGCGGTGTTGCCGACCGGATGGGCAGCGGCGGCTGGGAGGACCCGGACGCCCGGTCCACCCGTGCGGCCAAGGCCTTGGAGCGCGAGTTCCCGGGCGCGCAGCCCAATCTGCTGCTCCTCGTCGAGGCCGGGGCGGGCACCCGCGGCGTCGAGGACCCGGCCGTCGCCGCCGAGGCGGAGCGGCTGGCGACGCGGCTCGCCGCCGAAGAGGGCGTCACGGGCGTCGGCTCCTACTGGCGCACCCCGCTGCCGGCGCTGCGATCCGAGGACGGGAGACAGGCGCTGATCGCCGCCCGGGTGCTCGGCGACCAGAAAACCGCCACCCGCGTGCTGGAGCGGATGGCCCCGCACTACCAGGGGGAGCACGGACCCGTGCACGTCTCCCTCGGCGGACAGGTCGCGGTCCAGCGCGAGGTGACCGAGACCATCCAGGAGGACCTGCTGCGCGCCGAGCTGATCGCGCTGCCGGTGACCCTCGTGCTGCTCATCCTCGTCTTCGGCAGCGCCGTCGCGGCCCTGCTGCCGCTCGGCGTGGGCATCGTGGCCATCCTCGGGACCAATGCGGTGCTGCGCGGCCTCACCGAATTCACCGAGGTCTCGGTCTTCGCCCAGAACCTGACCACCGCACTCGGCCTCGGACTCGCCGTCGACTACGCCCTGTTCATCGTCCGGAGGTTCCGCGAGGAGCTCGCCGCCGGACGGGACCCACGGGACGCCGTCGGCGCCACCCTGCGCACCGCGGGGCGCACCGTGCTGTTCTCGGCGCTGACCGTCGCCGTCTCGCTGTCCGCGATGATGTTCTTCCCGATGTACTTCCTGCGGTCCTTCGCCTACGCGGGGGTCGCCGTGGTCCTGCTCGCCGCGGGGGCCGCGCTGATCCTGCTGCCCGCGGCCCTGGTCCTGCTCGGCCACCGGGTCGACTCCCTCGACCTGCGCAGGCTCTGGCGCCGGGGGCGGGGCACGGCCGCGGGGGGCGCGGCCGGGGAAACCGGCCGGGGCTGGGCGCGGACGACCGCGCTGGTGATGCGTCGGGCGCCGGTCTTCGCGGTGGCCACCACGGCCGGCCTGCTGTTGCTGGGCCTGCCCTTCCTCGGGGTGCAGTTCGGCACCGTGGACGACCGGCAGCTGCCGGCGACCGCCGCGTCGCACGTGGTCCAACAGCAGATCAGGGACGGCTTCCCGGGCAACCCCGGCGGCGGGCTGATCGTGCTGACCGAGGGTGCCCGCGGTGCCGGGGACCTCACCGCCTACCGGGACCGGGTGGGCGCACTGCCCGGAGTGGTCCGCATCGACGGACCGGTCAGCGCCGGCCCGGACTCCCGGTACGCCTACTTCTCGGTGGTCGCCGAAGGAGAGGCCGTGGGTCCGCAGGCCCAGGACCTCGTCGGCGAGGTGCGGGAGGTCGACGCACCCTTCGAGACCTCCGTGGCGGGGCAGGCCGCGGTGCTCGTGGACGCCCAGGACGCCGTCGCGGAGGAACTGCCCGCCGCCCTGGCCCTGGTGGTCCTGGCGACGCTGCTGCTGGTGTTCCTGCTCACCGGGAGCGTCCTGATACCGATCCAGGCGATCCTGCTCAACGCACTGAGCCTGACGGCGATGTTCGGGGCGGTCGTGTGGGTCTTCCAGGAGGGCAACCTCTCGGGTCTGCTCTCCTTCACCTCGACGGGGGACATAGAGACCACGCTGCCGGTGCTGATGTTCTGCATCGCCTTCGGACTCTCCATGGACTACGGGGTGTTCCTCATATCCCGCATCAAGGAGGAGTACGACAGGACCGGGGACCACGAGGGGGCGGTGCGCGCCGGGCTGGCGCGTACGGGCGGACTGATCACTGCCGCGGCCGTGATCCTGGCGGTGGTGATGGTGGCCATCGGCACCTCGCGGGTGACCAACACCAAGATGCTCGGGCTCGGGATCGCCCTGGCGGTCCTGATGGACGCGATGGTCGTCCGCAGCCTGCTCGTCCCGGCGGTGATGAAGCTGACGGGGAAGGCCACGTGGTGGGCGCCGGGTCCGCTGCGCAGGCTGCACGGGAGGTTCGGGCTGAGCGAGGGGGAGGCGGCCGTTGCGGCGACCGCGCCGGAGCCCGCTCCGGCCCGGGATTCGCGGGCGGACCCGGCGGCCGGCGGGGCGGAGAGGATACGCGCCGGCGCCCGCTAGCCGGTGGGATCGGGGAGTCCGATCCGTACGCCGGGCGGGCCCGCGGGGGGCCCGCCCGGGCGCGGGCGGGCCGGTCAGTCCTCGCGGCGGCCCCGGTTGCCGGGTCGGCGGGCCACCCAGGCCCGGACGGTGTCGGCGTACCAGTACGGTTTGCCGCCCTCCACGTGGTCGGGCGGGGGGAGCAGCCCGTGCTTGCGGTAGGAGCGCACGGTGTCCGGCTGGACCCGGATGTGGGCGGCGATCTCCTTGTACGACCACAGCTGTCGGTCGCTCATGCACGACACCTCCTAGTCCACGCCGCGGGGCCGGCCGGGAGGCCGTCGGGGGAGCCGGCGCGTGGACACTGACGATCACTCGGGTTGTGCCCGGGGAACGACGCGGAGTGACGGCAAGGGAGGGGCTGTTGAGCGCCTGTGACCGAAAACCCGCGTCATGCGGATATGTGTGACACAAGCGCGACGGCTGTGACAGATGTGGCACAACGGCCGCAGACGGAACAAAGAGTCCGGTGTGGGCGAATCAGCGGTACAGGGAAGGCCGTTCGGCCAGCTCCACCACGGTGCGGGCACCGGTGCGCGCGGCCGTCAGGCCCGCCTCCGAGACGGCCGCCGCCGCATAGCCGTCCCAGGCGTCCGGCCCGGCCACCCGGCCCCGCGCGGCCGCGGCCACCCAGCGCCGCAACTGCCGGTCGTAGGCGTCCGCGAAGCGGACCGTGAAGTCCTGGGCGATCTCACCGCCCCACCGGCCCGCCGCCTGGACGACCATCGCATGGCCGTCGCCGATCCTGGCGCTGCCGGACTCGCCGACCGCCTCGCACTGCACCTGGTAGCCGAAACCGCAGTTGACGAAGATCTCCACGTCGACGACGGCCCCGCCGGAGGTCTCCAGGAGCACCAGCCGGGGATCGCGCAGCCCCTCCGGCGCCGCCGACGAGGGCGTGGGGGAGAGCACGGACACCGCCGTGATCTCCTGGCCCAGCAGCCAGCGCGCCGCGTCCACCTCGTGCACCACGGAGTCGCTGATCAGCATGTCGCTGGTGAAGAAGGAGGGGGAGGCGGCGTTGCGGTGCCGGCAGTGGAGGAAGAGCGGCCGTCCGATCCCGCCGGTGTCCAACAGCTCCTTCAGCCGTTCGTACTCGGCGTCGTGGCGGCGCATGAAACCGACCTGCACCAGGCGCCGCCCCAGCCGCTGTTCGGCCGCCATGATCCTCAGTGCTCCCGCCGGGTCCGGGGTCAGCGGCTTCTCGCACAGCACCGGCAGCCGCCGCTCCAAGGCGCGCAGGATCGCCTCCTCGTGGGCGGGTCCGGGGGAGGCGATCAGTACCGCCTGGACCCCGGGCGCGGCCATCGCCGCCGCCGGGTCGGTGTACGCGCCGGCGCCGCCCAGTGCGCCCGCCACCTCCTTGACCCGGTCCCCGTCCGGATCGGCGACGGCCACCACCCTGGCCCCGCCGACGGTCCGTCCGATCCGGCGGACGTGGTCCGCTCCCATCTTCCCGGTGCCGATGACGGCGATGCCGAGCGTGCTCATGTCGTGTGTCCTTCCGGGTGACGGCAGGTGCCGGCGGGGCGGGCGGTGTCAACGCGTACCAGCAGGTGTCCACGCGTACCCGCGGGTGTCAGCGCGTACCCGCGGCTGCGCGGGGGTGTCAGCGGGCGCCGCAGGAGCGCAGGTAGGCGCGGGTGCGGCGGGCGATCGGCAGCGGCCGGTCGGGCGGGCACGGGTACATGTCCTGTTCCACGATGGCGAACAGGTCCACTCCGAGCCGCTGGGCCGCGGCCAGGACCGGTTCCAGGTCGGGCACCCCCGACGGCGGTTCGCACATCACCCCCCGGGCCACGGCCGGACCGAAGGGAAGCCCCTGCGCCACGACCTCGGCCAGGACGCGCGGGTCCACCTGCTTCAGGTGCAGGTAGCCGATCCTCTCGGCGAAGGTGTCGAGGGCCTGGACGCTGTCGCCGCCGCAGTACGCGTAGTGCCCGGTGTCCAGGCACAGCGAGACGAGGTCGGGGTCGGTGGCGTCCAGGAACCGCGACACGTTCTCCGGGGTGTCGATGTGGGTGTCGGCGTGCGGGTGCACGACGATCCGCAGGCCGTAGCGGTCGCGGACCTCCCGTCCCAGCCGCTCGGTCTGCGAGGTCAGGGCACGCCACTGACCGGGGGTGAGAGTGCGGTCCTCCCGCACCTCGCCGGTCTTGTCGTCCCGCCAGAAGGAGGGGATCACCACGAGATGGGCCGCCCCCACCGCCCGGGTGAGCGCGGCGATCCGCGACACGTGCTCCCAGGTGTCCTCCCACACGGCGGGCCCGTGATGGAGTCCGGTGAAGACGGTTCCGGCCGAGACCCGCAGCCCGCGCCGCGCCGTTTCCTCGGTGAGCCGGGCCGGATCCGTGGGCAGGTAGCCGTACGGGCCCAGCTCGATCCACTCGTACCCGGCGTCGGCGACCTCGTCGAGGAAGCGCTCCCAGGGGGTCTGCCGGGGATCGTCGGGGAACCACACACCCCAGGAGTCCGGAGCCGAGCCGATGCGGATACGGGTCAACGCGGGCGGGGAGGACGTCATAGCGGCCACCTTAGGGCGCCGACACCGGGAGGGTCATGAGGAGGACGCGGAAGGCGCCGCCCGGGACCCGGTGCAGGGCGCGGCAGCGGAAGACGGCGCGGGGGACCGCGCGGTGCACGAGCGAAGGGAAGGACTGACAGTGACCGGCGAACCGTTCGGCTTCGACCTGATCACGATGGGCCGGATCGGGGTGGACCTCTACCCGCTGACGACCGGTGTGCCACTGGCCGAGGCGGACACCTTCGGCAAGTTCCTGGGCGGCTCCCCGACCAACGTGGCCGTCGCGGCCGCCCGGCTCGGGCGCCGGGTCGCGGTGGTCACCCGCACCGGCGCCGACCCCTTCGGCGGCTACCTGCGCGCGGAGCTGCGCCGGTTCGGCGTGGACGACCGGTGGGTGGCCGAGGTCGAGGGCCTCCCCACGCCGGTCACCTTCTGCGAGGTCTTCCCGCCCGACCACTTCCCGCTGTACTTCTACCGCGCGCCGAAGGCCCCGGACCTGGAGATCGCGGCCGAGGAGCTGGACCTGGAGGCCGTACGGGCGACCCGCGTCCTGTGGATGACGGGCACCGGCCTGAGCGAGGAGCCGAGCCGCTCCGCCACCCTCGCCGCGCTGGAGGCCCGCGCGAAGGCCGGGACCACGGTCTTCGACCTGGACTGGCGGCCGATGCTGTGGCGGGAGAAGCCGGAGCCGCACTACGCACGCGCCCTGGCCCTCGCCACGGTGGCCGTCGGCAACCCGCAGGAGTGCGAGATCGCCACCGGGGAGTCCGAACCGTACGCGGCGGCGCGGGCGCTGCTCGCCGCCGGAGTGGAGCTGGCGGTCGTCAAACGCGGCCCGGACGGCGTGCTGGCGGTCCACCGCGACGGCACGGTCGCCGAGGTCCCCCCGGTCCCGGTCGAGGTGGTCAACGGCCTCGGCGCGGGGGACGCGTTCGGCGGCGCCCTGTGCCACGGCCTGCTCGCCGGATGGCCCCTGGAGCAGGTGGTGCGGTACGCGAACGCGGCCGGGGCCATCGTGGCCTCACGGCTGTCGTGCTCCACCGCGATGCCGTTCCCCGACGAGGTGGAGGAGGTGCTCGGCCGTGCCGGTGCTGTCTGAGTGGGGGACCCGGTGGACGAGGCTGGTCGTGCTCGCCCTCGACCCGGGGGAGTCGTACGCGCACCCGTGCGGGGACGCGGAGTGGATCGTGCTCCCGCTGTCGGGCGGCTGCACGGTCCGCTGCACCGGAGCCGTCCCCGCGCCCGGTAGCGGACCGGACGCGGCCTTCGAACTCCTCGGGCGGGCCAGCGTGTTCGACGGGCCCTGCGACTTCGCCTACCTGCCCCGGGACGCGCACGCGGGCATCACCTCCGCCGGGGGCGGCCGGTTCGCGCTCGTCGGCGCACCCTGCGACCGCCGCCTGCCCGCGCGGTACGGCCCCGCCGCCGACGTGCCCGTCGAACTGCGCGGCGCGGGGAACTGCTCCCGCCAGGTCAACAACTTCGCCGCCGCCGACACCTTCGACTGCGACCGGCTCATCGCCGTCGAGGTGCTCACCCCCGGCGGCAACTGGTCCTCGTACCCTCCCCACAAGCACGACGAGCACCACCCCGGTGAGGAGTCCCGACTGGAGGAGGTCTACTACTACGAGATCGCCCCCCACGGAGAGACCCCCGGCGTCGGCTACCAGCGCGTCAGCCCGTCCCCGGCCGGGAAGACCGACATCCTGACCGAGGTGCGCACCGGTGACGCCGTGCTCATCCCGGACGGCTGGCACGGCCCGTCCATCGCCGCCCCCGGCCACGACATGTACTACCTCAACGTGATGGCGGGCCCCGGCCCCGACCGGGAATGGCTCATCCGCGACCACCCCGACCACGGCTGGATCCGCGACACCTGGCACGGCCGGGACCCGGACCCCCGGCTGCCCTTCCACCGACCGGAGGACCACCGGTGAGGCTGACCGTCGCACAGGCCCTCGTACGCTTCCTCGCCCGCCAGCACACCGAGCGCGACGGGCAGCGCCACCGCCTGATCGCCGCCACCTGGGGGATCTTCGGACACGGCAACGTCGCCGGCCTCGGCCAGGCCCTCCTGGAGTCCGGGCCCGAGGAGATGCCCTTCCTCCAGGGGCGCAACGAACAGGCCATGGTGCACGCCGCCGTCGGGTACGCGCGCCAGTGCGGGCGGCTCTCCGCGCACGCCGTCACCACCTCCATCGGCCCCGGCGCCACCAACCTCGTCACCGGCGCCGCCCTCGCCACGATCAACCGGATCCCGGTGCTCCTGCTGCCCGGGGACACCTTCGCGACCCGGCCCGCCGATCCCGTGCTCCAGCAGCTGGAGGTGCCGTACGCGGGGGACGTCTCCGTCAACGACACCCTGCGGCCCGTCTCCCGCTTCTTCGACCGGATCACCCGCCCCGAGGCCCTGGTCCCGGCGGCCCTCCAGGCCGTACGGGTGCTCACCGACCCGGTGCAGACCGGCGCCGTCACCCTCGCGCTGCCGCAGGACGTGCAGGCGCAGGCGTACGACTGGCCCGAGGAGTTCTTCGCCGAGCGGGTCTGGCGCGTGCGCCGGCCGCGGCCGGACCGGTCCGAGCTCGCCGCGGCCGCCGGGGCGGTACGCGGCTCCGCTCGCCCCCTGGTCGTCGCCGGCGGCGGCATCCGGCACAGCGGCGCCCAGGCGGCCCTGGCTGCCTTCGCCGAGGACACCGGCATCCCGGTCGCCGTGACCCAGGCGGGGAAGGGCGTCCTCCCGTACGGCCACCCCGCCGACGTGGGCGGCATCGGCCACACCGGGACGGCCACCGCCGACGACCTGGCCCGGACGGCGGACCTGGTGATCGCCGCCGGGACCCGGCTGACGGACTTCACCACCGCGTCCGCGACCCTCTTCCAGAATCCGGCCGTCCGCTTCGTCGGCCTCAACCTGGACCCGTACGACGCGCACAAGCTCGCCGCCAGCCCGCTGGTGGCCGACGCCCGCGAGGCCCTGGAGGAACTCCGGGACGCGGTCCGCGGCCACCGCGTCGACCCGGCGTACGAAACGGCGTATGCGCAGGCCCGGGGGCGCTGGGAGGCACGCGTCGACCGGGCCTGGGCCCTACCCGTCGACGACGACGGCCTCCCGCCCACCCAGGCCCAGGTCCTGGGACTCCTCGACGCCCTGGTCGACGGCAGCGACATCCTCGTCAACGCGGCCGGCTCCCTCCCCGGCGACCTGCACAAGCTGTGGCGGGCCCGTTCGGCGGACCAGTACCACGTGGAGTACGGCTACTCCTGCATGGGCTACGAGATCCCGGCCGCGATCGGGGTGGCGCTGGCCGCGCCCGGCCGTCCCGTGTGGGCGCTGGTCGGCGACGGGACGTACCTGATGAATCCGACGGAGATCGTCACGGCCGTCCAGGAGGGCGTCCCGGTCAAGGTGGTCGTCCTCGACAACCACGGCTACGCCTCCATCGGCGGCCTGTCCGGGACGGTCGGCGGGGAGGGCTTCGCCACCGGATACCGCTTCCGGGGACCCGACGGGTCGTACACGGGCGACCCCCTCCCGGTGGACCTCGCGGCGAACGCGGCCTCCCTCGGGATGGCCGTCATCCGCACCCGCACCGTGCGTGACCTGCGCGAAGCCCTCGCCGAGGCGCGCTCGGCGACGCGCCCCACATGTGTCTACGTACAGACCCGAACGCCCGACACTGTGTCGGGCCCGCCCCCCGCACAGGCGTGGTGGGATGTTCCTGTGGCCGAGACCGCGACCCGCAAGGCGGCGGCCCGAGCCCGTGAAGAGTACGACCGGCAAGCCGCGCAGCGACGTCGCCATCTGTGAAGGAGCAAGGCATGAAGACCGTCAACCACTGGATCGGTGGCACGACCGTCGAGGGCGCGTCGGGCAACTACGGCCCGGTCACCGACCCGGCGACGGGTGAGGTCACCACGCAGGTCGCCCTCGCCTCCGCCGACGAGGTCGACGCCGCGGTACGGGTCGCCCAGGAGGCGTTCGCGACCTGGGGGCAGTCCTCGCTCGCCGCCCGCACCAAGGTGCTCTTCGCCTACCGCGCCCTGCTGGACGCCAACCGCGACGCCATCGCCGAGCTGATCACCGCCGAGCACGGCAAGGTCCACTCGGACGCGCTGGGCGAGGTGGCGCGCGGCCTGGAGATCGTCGAGCTGGCCTGCGGGATCACGACCCAGCTCAAGGGCGAGCTGTCCACGTCCGTCTCCAACCGCGTGGACGTCGCCTCGATCCGCCAGCCCATCGGCGTGGTCGCGGGCATCACCCCCTTCAACTTCCCGGCGATGGTGCCGATGTGGATGTTCCCGCTGGCCGTGGCCTGCGGAAACACCTTCATCCTCAAGCCGAGCGAGAAGGACCCCTCGGCGGCCAACAAGCTCGCCGAGCTGGCCACCGAGGCCGGCCTCCCCGCGGGCGTCCTCAACGTCGTCCACGGCGACAAGACGGCCGTCGACGCCCTCCTCGCCCACCCGGGCATCGCGGCCGTCTCCTTCGTCGGCTCCACCCCGATCGCCCGCCACATCCACACCACCGCCTCCGCCAACGGCAAGCGCGTCCAGGCGCTGGGCGGCGCCAAGAACCACATGCTGGTCCTCCCCGACGCCGACCTCGACGCTGCCGCCGACGCCGCCGTGTCCGCCGCCTACGGCTCGGCCGGCGAGCGCTGCATGGCGATCTCCGCGGTCGTGGCCGTCGGGTCCATCGCCGACACCCTCGTCGAGAAGATCCGCGAGCGCGCCGAGAAGATCAAGATCGGCCCCGGCAACGACCCGGCCTCCGAGATGGGCCCGCTGATCACCGCCGCCCACCGCGACAAGGTCGCCTCGTACGTCGAGGGCGCCGCCGCCCAGGGCGCGGACGTGATCCTGGACGGGACCGGCTACACGGTGGAGGGCAGGGAGAACGGCCACTGGATCGGCCTCTCGCTCCTCGACAACGTCAAGACCGACTCCGACGCCTACCGCGACGAGATCTTCGGCCCGGTCCTGTGCGTCCTGCGCGCCGAGACCTACGAGGAGGGCGTGGCCCTCATCAACGCCTCGCCGTTCGGCAACGGCACCGCGATCTTCACCCGCGACGGCGGCGCCGCGCGCCGCTTCCAGCTGGAGGTCGAGGCGGGCATGGTCGGCGTCAACGTCCCGATCCCGGTGCCGGTGGGCTACCACTCCTTCGGCGGCTGGAAGGACTCGCTCTTCGGCGACCACCACATCTACGGCAACGACGGCATCCACTTCTACACCCGCGGCAAGGTCGTCACCACCCGCTGGCCGGACCCCTCGGACGCCCCGGCCGGCGTCGACCTCGGTTTCCCCCGCAACCACTGAGCCCGCCCCCGGGCGCCGACGCCCACCCCTGACCGCAGCCCCCCGGCCACCCTCACCGGCCGGGGGTTCCTGCGTGCCCGCGAGGACGCGGGTGCACCGGACGCCGGTCGGCCCGCGTGGACCGGATGGCGCCCGGGAGACGGCCCGATCCAGTCCCGCCGGTCAGTGGGTTCGGGTCAAGGGGGACTCCGTCAGCGGGTGTTCGGCTTCGGCGGGTCGGCGTCGGCGGCGCAGCGCCCACAGGGCGGCCCCCGCGCCCGCGAGGAGCAGGAGGGCTCCCGCGGCCGGCCACGGCACCGCGATGAAGTCGGCCTCGGACTCCGAGAGCAGATCGGGGTGGGTCTGCGCGCCCGCGCGGACGCGGACCGTCACCCAGTCCGACTGGGGCGCGTCAGGCCAGGGCTCCGTCAACTCCATCCGCTGTCCCGGCAGCAGCACCGGCTTCGGCCCGCGGGCCGGCCGGTCCAGCACCCGGCGCCCGAACAACCCCTCGGCGGAGACGGCCACCTCCGGCTCGATCACCACGTTCCCCCGGTTGACCAGGGAGTACGCGATGGTGGCGCGGGCGTCATGGAACCACGGCAGCGGCGGCGCGGTCCGGCTGACCCGGACGTCCTCGACGCTCAGCCCCGCGGAGACCGGTCCCGGTACCCGGAGGTAGAGCCGGGCGCCCACCGAGCGCTTCACCCCGACCTGGACCCCGCCCTCCCTCTGCACGCCCTCGACGGCCGTGTTCAGGACCACGATCCCCCCGACGTGGTCGCCGGGCGTCGCGTCCGCCGGCACCTTCACGGTGAACGGGACGTCCTTGCGGCCCTTGGCCGGCACGGTGACCGTCCCCGCGGTCTCGGCGGGGAGGGCGACCCAGGTGCCGACGTCCTTGGGCTTCGTCTCCACGGGGAGCAGCGCGAAGGCGCCGCCGGAGGGGGTGTTCACCGCGTCCGTGGCGAAGACCCGGAAGGTCAGCTCCCGGTCAGAGGAGTTGATGATCGTCGCGCTGTCGTCGAGCGTCGTCCCGGCCGCGCCCTGATGGAAGAAGTACGCGCGACTGGTCGTCGCCGCACCGGCCGGCGGGGTCGGGAAGACCGCCCAGGTGCCGTTGTCCGCCGCCGTCGCGGCGCCGGCGGGCAGCAGACCCGCGCCCAGCAGGAGCAGGCTGACGAGCAGACCGTACGGACGGGTGCGGGCGCGGGTGCGCATGGGCGGCCTCCAGTCGCGGCGGACAGGGCGAAGGTGGCGCGGCGCCGGAGCGCCGCACCACCCTGGACGGAGCGGGTCGTACGGGCCGTACGGGCCGTACGGGTCGTACGGGTCGTGCCGGTCAGGCGATGGAGAAGGTGACCACCGACCGGTAGGTGTCGGCGAACATGAACGGCGGGAGCTGGATCATCCCGGCGCCCCCGACGGCGAACTCACCACCGGTCAGCTCGTCCCCGCCGGCCGCCTGGGACGCGATCTTCATCGGGGTGTCCGAGAGCGCGCCGGGCGCCCCGGCCGAGCAGGTGCTCGGGCTGTCCGGGTTGGTCACGGTGCAGGACGGCTGGATGCCGAGCTGAGCCTTGGCCATCGAGTGGCCCGTGGTCTCGTTCAGGAACGGGGTGCGGGTCGCGGTGACGTCCCAGCCGAGGCTCCCGCCGCGGAAGTCCTGGACGGACATCGCGGTGAACTGGCCGACGACCGACTGCGCCTTGCCGTTGATGGTCACCCGGCCGAAGTCGACGGCCGGATTGCCGCTCTGCGGGCCGATGGCCAGCGGGCCGGGCAGGACCTCGACGTCGACCGGGTTCTTCACGCCGGGCTGGTCCTCGACGAAGACGAAGTCCTTGTACGGCTTGACGGCGCCGTCGATCCGGATCTTGTCGGCCTTCCCGGTGATGTCGAGGCTGCAGTTCGCGACGCCGTCGGCCCCCGCCGTGCCGGTGCCGGTGTCACCGGTGGGGACGTCGTTCAGCAGCGCGGAACAGGTGACCGCGCCGGCCGGGAAGTTGGCGCCGGTGACGGCGACGGCGGTGCCCGCCTTGCCGCTGTTCGGGGTCACCTTCGTCGTGATCGGGTCCTTGGGCAGGGCCTCGACCGCGACCGAGCCGAGGGAGGCGCTCGGGCGCGGCGCCGGGGTGCAGGTCGTGGTGAAGACCGAGCCGGAGAGGTCCGCGTCGGTCACCGCGAGGTCGAGCGCCACGTGGACGGCGGTGCCCTCGGTGCCGTCCGGAATCCTGACCGTTCCCGAGAAGGCCTTCGGGTCGAGCGGCTGCCCGGCCACGACGCTGACCGTCTCGGGCGGGCTGGTGACCACCTGGGTCGTCGTCCCGACCTTGAGGGTGATCTTGGAAGTGTTCACCGTGGTGACGGAGAATCCCGGGATCAGGGGGCTCGCGCCCGGGTCGATGGTGATCGGGACGACGTCTCCGGCCTTGGCTCCGTCGGGCAGGGTCACCGTGAAGTTCTGGTTGCCCGAGCCGTCCGGCTGCGGCGCCGGGGCGTCGCAGTTCTCGAAGACGGCCGTGGTCTTGGTCGCGGCCTGCGCCGTCCCCGTCAGACCCACGACCCCACCCGTCAGGGCCAGGGAGAGGGCTCCCGCTCCGGCCAGCACTCTTCGTCTGAGCATTCTCGTACTCACTGGGTCGCGACTCCTTCGTCATGACGAACCCTCCCCCCACCCGCTGTGTGGGGGAGGCCGAGCCGGTGCGGTGGCCGACATTGACGCGTCGCGGTGATGAGATGTCAATGGCTTGCTTTCGCCCGAAAGGGACACACATTGATGTCCCATCAGGTCGGGTATGCCGGAGGAGTTCCCGCGGGAGCCTGCGGAGGGAGTCGTTCCGGGCCGAACGGGCCGGTCGCCCCCGACGGCGGGGCCTTCCGGAGCGGTCGGCAGGACAGCGGTCGGCATGCCACCAGTCGGCGGTCAGCGGCCGGTCGGCGTGCTTGGCGGCGGGGTCGGGGTGCTCACCGGCGGGTTCGGGGTGGTCAGCGGCGGGCTCGGCGGCGGGGCCGGGGTGGTCGGCGGCGGGCTCGGCTTCAGCAGCGGGCCGGGGTTGTTCAGCAGCAGGTTCGGGGTGCCGGCCGGCAGCGCGCTGATCCGGCCCGGCACGGCGCTCCGTACGAGGGCCCGGGACACCTCGGCCGGGGTGCGCGCCGTGCCGCCCGCCAGGAGCAGCGCCGCGACACCCGCCACGTGCGGGGCCGCCATGGACGTGCCCGAGGACCGGGCCGTGGCCCGGGAGGAGCCCTTCCAGGCCGACACGACGTTCACCCCCGGCGCGGAAAGGTCCACGCAGCGGCCGTGGTTGGAGAAGGGCGCCCTGCGGTCCGCCGCGTCGGTCGCGCCCACCGTCAGGGCCGCCGGGACCCGGGCCGGGGAGCCGACGCAGGCGTCCCTGCCGGCGTTCCCGGCCGCCGCGGTGAAGGTGATGCCCGTGGCGACCGCCCGTGTGACCGCCGCGTCGAGCGCGCGGCTGGGGGTGCCGCCCATGCTCATGTTCGCCACCGCCGGGGAGGCGGGCGCGGCCATCGCGTCCTTCACCACCCACTCCAGGCCGCCCAGCATGCCCGACAGCCTGCCGTCCCCGCGGCAGTCGGCCACCTTCACCGCGACCAGCGAGACGCCCTTGGCGACCCCGTACGTGGCGCCCCCCACGGTCGCCGCCACATGGGTGCCGTGGCCGTTGCAGTCCCCGGAGCGTTCCATGAACACCCCGTTGTAGCCCGTCCGGGCCCGGCCGCCGAACTCCCGGTGGCCGGTGTTGATCCCGGTGTCCACGACGTAGACGGTGACGCCCCTGCCCTTGTTCGCGTACGTGTACGCACCGTCGAGCGGGAGCTCGCGCTGGTCGATCCGGTCCAGCGGCCAGGGCGCCTGCGGCTGGGTGTCGAAGGTGCGGAACACCGCGTCCGGCTCCACGGAGGCCACCCGCGGGTCGGCGGCGAGGTCGGCGGCCCGCGCCGCGGAGGTGCGGACGGCGAAGCCGTTCAGGGCGGTGTCGAAGACGGCCCCCACCTCGTCGCCGGCCTCGGCCGCCTCGGCGGCCAGGGCGCGGGCGGGGGCGCGGGAGGAGGTGTCCTTGAGCATGACGACGTAGGGGGCGGTGCCGTCCCCGGAAGTGGTGGCGGCGGCCTGCGGCGCCGGAGCGGCCGCCGTGGTGAGGGCGGCGAGGAGGGCGGCGGCGGCCGGGAGCAGTGGGGCCGGGCGGAGGACGGGCGGTGGCGACAGTGCGGTCATGCGGCCGATGCTCGGCGAGCGGCGGCGCGGGCGCGCGGAGGGTGCGCCGAGTGGGCGCACGACACGCCGCCGCGCGGGCTACGGCCGGCCTCCGGACGCGAAGGCGGCGCACCCGCAGGGGGGTTAGGGTGCGAGGTCCCAGCCGCGCATGGTGAAGACGCCCTCGTCCACCGCGCCCGCGGAGCCGTAGGTGGCCAGGGCGGCCTCGTTGTCGGTGTCCACGCCCACCCACATGCCGTAACAGCCACGGGTTTTGGCCTCCTCGGCGAGGGCCAGGGTCAGGGCGCGCCCGATCCCGCGGCGCCGGCGGCCCTCGTCCACCGAGAGCTCGTACAGGCACATCTCGGTGCCCTTGTCCGGGTGGCTCATCTCGACGCCGGAGACCATGCCGGCGGGTGCGCCGTCGACGTAGGCGATGAGCATCAGGTGGCCGGGAGCGGCGAGGAAGCGCTCGGACCAGTCGGGGCGGGCGGGGCCGTCGAAGAGCGGCTCGGCGGCGGTGAGCTCGGCGGCCGTGAGGGCCCGGCGGATGTCCATGACGGTCACGATAAGGGCGCCGTGACAGCCGGGCCGTCGGATGTCCCGCACCGCAACGCACCGCACCGCACCGCACCGCACGGCACGGCGGCCGGTGCCGGGCGCCGGTGCGGGCCGGGGGCTGACTCGGGTGCGTGCCGCAGCTCCCGTCAGGCCGGGTCTGCGACGGCGACGGCCGCCGCATAGCCCGCCGGGGCGGGGAGGTCCGTCAGGGACCAGCCAGGGAGGGTGGAGGGGGCGGCGGCGCAGCCGATGTACGGATCGGCCAGACCGAGGGCCAGGCCCGTGCCGGTGCCCTTGAGGTAGGCCTCCTTGCGGGCCCAGAGCCGGCCGAGCGCGATCCGCCGGCCGGGCTCGGGGAGGGCCGCCAGCTCGGCGGTCTCCGCCGGATGGAGGCTGTTGATCACGTCGGTCATCGCCGCCGCGTCCGGCACCCCCTCCACGTCGACGCCGACCGGAGTCCCCGCGAAGGCGAGGTACGCGAGGTCGCCGCTGTGCGAGAGGGAGAAGTGCACGGCGCCGCCGGCCACGGCGGGACGGCCGTGCGGGCCGCCGCAGCACGGGCATTCCTCCCGGACCAGGCCGACCTCCTCGGGCGCCAGACCCAGGAAGCCGCCGAGCAGCACCCGCAGTCCCAGGTGCGAGGCGAGGTAGCGGTGCCGGTCGCCGGAGCGCACCAACCGCGCGGCCCGGTCCCGTTCACCCACGTCCAGCACCGCCGACGCCCGGTCGACCCGGTGGCCGCCGACCTGGTCCAGCGTGGTGTCCAGGCACCACACGGCCACGCTCCGGCCCCGGGGCGGCGCCCCGGTTTCCGGGGCGGCACTGCCGAGTTGGTTCACGTGCTCGATCACCTGACGAGGGTAGACGAGGCGGGTGCGCCGCGGCCGGCTGCCCTCGTGCCCTCCCGGTGCCCCTGCGGCCGCTGCGCTGAAGGTCCCGCGCAGCCTCCTGCTGCCCGGAGCCGGGATCGCGGGACAGCCCTCAACAGGCGCCGGGCGCCGGGGCGTACGAAGCGACGGCCTGCGTCCTGACACGGGGGGACGGGGCGCCGTCGGTCCAGGCGCAGACCCGCTTGCCGCGCACTGCCGCCTCACCACCGCCCGCGGGCGCGCCTCGTGGCGCCCGGCCCGCCCCGCTTACGGCCGTGCTACACCGCTCGCGCTAAGGTCCCTCTGACCTGCACGAAAGCCCTCCCGGGGGGAGGGCTTCGAGGGGTGGGAATGTGGTGCCCCCGGCAGGACTCGAACCTGCGGCCAAGTGCTTAGAAGGTATCCAGCGTTTAGCGATGTACTCACCTGCGTTTTCCCTGGCCGTGCCGAACCAAAGTAGGGAAAGGCACTTGGCCTATTCTCAGGCCACTTCGTCTGAGAATCGACACCCGGGATGGCGCTGCCCCGAGCCCTAGTGTAGGACTCGGGGCAGCAGGGGGACGCGACTCCACCATCTGGGTGGAGCGGCCGACCTCGCGCGAAGCGGACCCATCGCGTCCCCCGGCCAAGAGCCCCGACGGACATTAGTGTTCGGCTCAACGATCCTGTCAGGGCATATGCCATCCGTACAGACCCCAGCCACCGTGAGCCGGAAAGTAGGGTGCACCCTACATACATCCCGTCATGATCACGGCAGCTTGGTCGGGTGTCTCGCGCTGCGCCCGTACCCGCTCACGTCATCGCCAGACGGGTACGCATCGGCGAACAGATTCGCGAGGCCCGACGCTCCAGGGGACTCACCCAGGAAGCCGTCGCCCTCAGGATCAGAATGGACCGGGCCACGTACGTGCGCATCGAGCGCGGCCAGGCCGCCGCACTGCTCGACTCGCTCATCCTCATCGCCGAAGCGATCGGGGTCCCGCTGTCCCACTTGGTCAGGGACTAGGCCAGGGTTAAGCGGAGCGCGGGGATCAGATGCATGGGGCAACCATCGCGGCCTCGATCATCTCGCGCAACCCTTTTCGGCCGCCGATCTGGAGCACTCACCCCCGGCGACTTAGCCGCGACCGCCATAGGGCCGCGAGCCCGCGCAAGGTACGCCCCGGCCGGCCTGAGGGGGTAGTCGGCCGGGGCCGCAGATCAAGCCGAGGTGGGCGCCTTCTCGGTGGCGCCGCCACCACGGCAGGCCAGGCACGGCTCGCTGTAGACGACCTGCTGCGCGCCGTCGACGAGGATCGTCCGCCGGATACCGCGGCAGGCGGCGCAACCGGTGACCGCGTTTCTGCGGCGGGCAGGGATGCTGCCCTTGCGGCGGAGCTCGCGCAGGTGGGCGATCAGCGGGCCGTGGTCACTGCTCTGCCATGCCGTCATAGCCCGTCAGCGTAGCGCGGGCCGGGCCTAGTTCGGGTGGTCGTCGCGGCAGGTGGCAGAGCAGTTGCCGTCAGCGCACTGGTTGTCGTGCTGGCAGTTCGCGGCTACCGGGATGCCTTCGAGGGGGCTGGTCCACAGCTCCACGTCCGGCTCGTACCCGGCTTCGCGGATGCGGTCGAGGGTGTGGTCGAGGGCGCCCGGCGTGTAGCGGGTCGGGTCCGGAAGTTCGGGCAGGTGGTGGACGAAGCGGCCGAGGGCGGCGCACAGGCGGGCGTACACGGTGGTGTGGAGGATGAGCGCGTGCCAGCCCTCATCGACCGTGCGGGAGGGCCGCATCCCGCCGGGGAACGCCGCGGCGGCGGCCACGAACTTGAGGCCCTCCAGGGTGATGCGGGCCGCGTCGGCGCTGGACATGTCCGGGTTGTTGCTGGCGACGGTGGCGGCGACCGCCTCGAACTCGCCCTGCGCGATGAGGGTGCGGGCGTCTCGGGTGGTGGTCGTCTCGGTGGTCGTGGTCACGGTGGGTCCCTCTCTTTCGGTTGGGTAGCGACGGTCGGTCCGCTCGGCCGCGGTCCCGGAGGATGCGCGGGCGGGCGGGAGGCTCAGGTGCCGATCATGACTGCGGCGACCGCTGCGAGGATGGCAACGAAGATCAGTAGCTGCTTGGCCAGCTCCCTCACGCCCGACCGCCCGGCGCGGTGGAGAGCTGCTGCTCGACCGGCTCGCCCGGCTGGCGGCAGGTGCAGCCCGCCTTGTGGAGCAGCGCCCCGCCCTCGGGACCGCCGATCGGGAGGGCCTTGGCGCCGCAGCCGCCGCACGTGCGGGGCAGTGCGGTCCACCGGCCGGTCGGGTACGTCGGCGTGGTCATGCCGTGTCACCGGGCGCCGGGCAGGAGTAGACGTCGTAGTCCAGGAGGAGCCCGCCGTCGTGGTCCAGGGCCACGCCCCGGTGGACGCGGGACTCGGACAGCTGCCCGCCGCACGCGATGCACGCCACGCCCTTCAACTGCTCTATCGAGAGGTGGCTCGTCGGCGGGACCGGGACGTCTCGGCAGGCGACCCGCGTACGACGGTCGGCCTCCGATCCGCTTCGTGTGCTGGCCATTCCGGGTCTCCTACCGCAGTTCGTCAGCGCGTCATGTGCTCCTAGGTGGATGATGTCCGTGCACGCAGATGGGCAGATAGGCCATCGCGTGGCCATCGGTGGCCACGTAGCGGCCACGGCCGGGAACGGACGCGATGACACCGCACACTGGAGCTGTGGGCCACCGAAACGATGCGCTTCGAGCCGCCCGGCTCCGCGCGGGCTGGCGCAGCATGGACGCCGCAGCAGCAGCACTCAGCGCCCACGGCCGGCAGTTCCTCGGCGACCGATCGTTCGATGTCGCCCCACGGACCTGGCGCCGCTGGGAGGGCACGAGTCCCGGCTGGCCCCCCGAGGAGACTGCGATGGTCCTCCATGACGCGCTCGGCCGGTGGCCCGAGGACCTGGGATTCACGGCGCCAGCCGGGTGGATTCGACCCGAGGCACACCAAGAGGACGACAGCATGAAGCGCCGCACCTTCGTCAACGTCACCGCGGCCGCGCTCGTGCCCGGGCCCGTCGCCAAGCAGTACGTCGACCCCGAGCTGATCGACTACTTCGAGAAGCAGCTCGAAGGGCACTACCGGGCCGACATGATGCTCGGCCCCCACGACCTCATCGGGACCGTCAGCGCCGGGTACGAACTAATCGACAAGCTCACCCGCAGCGCCCAGGGAGAGATCCGCCGCGGCCTTCTCCGGGTCGGCGCCGCATACGCTGCGCTCGTCGGCTGGCTGTACCAAGACGCCGGTGACCTCGCCGCCGCGTCCTTCTGGCGGGGCGTCACCCAGGAGATAGCGGCCCGGTCCCGGGACCCGCACCTCGTCGGCTACAGCCTCGTGAACCTGGCCCAGGTCCGTACCGACCTGGGCGACGGGCACGGCGTCATCGACCTCTGCGAGGCCGCCCTCGACGACGGCCGCCTGTTCCCCAAGGTGCGGGTGATGGCGATGCAGCAGCAGGCCCACGGCGCCAGCCTCACCGGCGACCGCACCGCCGTCGACCAGCTCATCGACACCGCGAGCGGCCTTCTCTCCCGGGTCGACGATGACCTGCCCTGGGGCAACGCCTGCCGCCGGACCCCCGGCTACCTGGAGGTGCAGCGCGCCACCTGCTACGGGCGGCTCGGTCTCGGCCGTGAAGCGGAGTCACTGTGGTCGCAGGTCCTCGACGCGGTGCCCGCGACCGCCCGCCGGGACCGCGGCGTCTACCTCGCCCGGCACGCCACCGCGGCGGCCGGGGCCCGGGAGCCGGAGCAGGCCGTCGAGATCGCTCGGGCCGCTGCGGAGATCGCCGTCGAGACGGGGTCCGCCCGCATGCGTCGCGAACTCGGCACCCTGGAGCGGGCCATGCGGCCGTGGCACGATGCCCCCGTAGGCCGGGACCTCGCAGAGATCCTGGCGCCGGTGACGGAGGGGAGCTGACGTGGGCGTGCCGAAGGTGCTGACCGACGAGGAGATCGCGGAAGGTCTGGCCGGGCTGCCGGGGTGGGAGCGGCAGGGCGACGAGATCACCCGCACGTACCCGATCCGGTATCACGCGGCGGTCGCCGCGATCGTGACGATCGCCGACAGGTCCCGGCGGGTCCAGCATCACGCTGACCTCGACCTGCGCATCGACAGCCTCCGCGCGTCGATTACCACCCACGACGCCGGGTACCGGCTCACCGCGGCCGACCTTGACCTCGCGCACCGCATTGACGCGATCGTCGCCGCGCACCAGGCGCTCCCCCTCGACTGACTCCGGACGCACGAAAGCGCCCCCTCCCGGCACAAGGCCGGAAGGGGGCATCGTGTTGTTCGGCGGCCGTCAGGCGGGCATCAGCTCGCGGAGCGCCGCCGTGATGCGGCGCGCCACGTAGGCGTGGCCGGCGTCCGTCGGGTGGACGGCGTCCGTGCCGATGTAGCCGTCCGCGTTGCCGGAGCCGGTGGTTGCGCCGACCCGGCCGGTGCCGGTGATCCACGGCCCGTGCGTCGCCACCAGGGTCCCGGCGCCGTTGTAGACCGCGCCGGTGATCGGCGAGATGAACGGGAATCCGGCCGCGGCCGCCGCGAGGCGCAGGGTGACATCCGTGTTCGTCAGCGACGTCCCGGGAGACCCCGTAGGCGACCAGCAGCCGATCACCGTCGTCTGGCAGTTCGGCAACCCGGCCTGCACCGCGGCGTACAGGGCCGCCGCAGCAGTCCCCAACGCAGTCTGGTCCGTGGCGGAGTCGTTGTAGCCCGCCCAGATGATCAGCCGGTCCGGGCCCGGCGCAACCACATCGAGCGGCACCCGGTTGATGAGCGTGGCAAACGCCCCGGCCGTGACGTAGCCAGTCCCACCGCGGCCCTGCTCCCAGCCGTCATCGCAGCCCAGGTGCCGGGCGGTCCGGCCGAACCACGTGCCGTGGCCGCCGCCCGTGGACATGCTGGAGCCGTCCGGGAGGGAGTCCCCGAGGACCATCAGCCGGCCGCCGTCGAGCGGGACCTGCCACACGCTGGCCCCCGGCGGCACGTAGATCCCGCCGAACGGGAACGTGGCAAAGTCGAGCCTGATTCTGCGCGGCGTCGCGGAGCCGAGGCCGATCGTGATCAGGTGCCCGGAGCCCGGGGTGATCCCGCCGGCGGACTGCATCAGGTCGGTGACCCGCCGGCCGTCGATGCTCAGCCGGTACATGGTCGCGGACGAGATGTGCTTGAACCTGACCTGGAACGTTGCGGCGTCCGTCCCGAACTCCACCGACCAGGTGCTCTGGCCACTGGCGTACGTGTTCGGATATTTCGACAGCGGCAGCACGTACGAGGTGTCCGGCGCCCCCGCCCCAATCGTCATCGAACCGGCGCCCGCGTACCGGAACGGCCCAGTCACATCCGATCCGGCAAGCGCGACTCCGGCCGGCGCGTTCTTGATGTACCCGGCGGTCGGGGTCGTCGTCTGCGCCGTCCCAATTGTCGGCGCCGCGCCCGCGTACAGCGCCTCGACGGTGAGGAGGTCCGGAAGGTCCCGGCGCCGCCACACGGCCTTCGTCAGGTACCTGGTGGCGGCATCTGCGCGGTCGCCGTGCGGGTCGCTGGCGCCCGTGTGCGCGGTGACCTTGCCGGTGGCCCCGGCTGGGGTCTCATAGGCGGCGTTCGCCCGTACGACCTCGTCGGCGAGCGCAGCATCCGTGTACGCCTCCGCGTCCGCATTCGAACCGGGCGGGCCCGCGGGGCCTGCTGCACCGCGCACGTACCCGGGCAGGCCCGGATCGGCGACGACCAGAGCCAGGATGCTGACCGGCGTCATGTCCCCGGTCGGCACCTCGAACGTCCGGGACCGGCGGGGAACGCCGGCCACGACCTCGGTGAACCTGTAGTACTTGCCCGTCGCCGGCTCGATCCCAGCCGTGTCGGTCGGCACCAGGTCGACCGTCCACTCCCCGGCCACCACCGGCACCGGATGGTCGGGGCTGACCAAGAGCTGGTCGCCGATCTCGTCGGTCCACCGGCGGGGCAGCGCGGTGACGGTGATGGTCGTGGTCGGGCCGGTACCGGTGAAAAGGTCCGCCAGGGACCCGAACACGGTGCGTTGCGCAGGGAGCGGCACGGCGGCCTCCTACTCGATGCTGTACGGGACGAGTTCGGCCGGGATGGGCTCGGGTTCCAGCTCGGCCGCGCGGAGCCGCCTGTTGGCGCGGCGGATGACCCGCATCGCCATTCGGAGCAGTTTTTCGAGGCTGCCGACCCGGACGGTCTGCGCCTCGACGAGGTCGGTGAGGTGATCCACCTTGTCCTCCAGGCCGCGTATCCGGCCCGAGAAGTGCATCCAGATCTCCGGCGATACCTCCAGCGCGGGCGGCCCGTCTTCCGGCTCGGGATGCCCGGCCGGCTGCGGCCGCGGGACGGACACTCGGGCGACGAGGACCGCGGCAACCGCCCCGATCACCGCGATCACAACCCCTAGGACAGTGTTCTCAGTGCCCATCGGGCGCCCCCTCATCACACAGGCACGGGCGCCTGCGGCCCCCCGTCAGCGCGGCGACCACTCCCACCAGCAGGACGAGTGCGGCGTACAGCGGGGCGGACGCCCACGCGTCCCCGTACTGGCCCGTCGCGGCCGAGGCTACGAACGCGAGGCCCCACCAGGCGGGCGGCGCGAACACCCCGAAGAATCCGGCGATGTCCCGGCCGGGCCGGAGTAGCCCGCAGGCGACTCCGGCGACTCCGCAGGCGATCCACACCCCGCCCCACGCCTCGACGCACATGATCCGAATCAGGGGGGCCGTCGCGGCGACGACCCCCGGCCTGGCCGTGACGATCAGGCCGATGCCGTACGCGATCCAGCAGGCGCCGACGCCAGCGAGGGTCAGGCCCCGCCACTGGAGGTGCCGCCACAGGGCGGCCCGCATCAGACCGCCGTCGGGCCGGAGGGGCGGCCGCTGCCGACCGGCGCCGGAGAGACCTGAACGCGGGTCAGCAGGGTCAGCACGGCCAGCACGGTCGTGTTGATCGCGCCGATCGTGCCCTGGCTGACTTCGTAGCCGTATGCCGCGACGAGGACGGCGCCCGCGGCCACGACCGTGGTGAACGCTTGCGGGGCGATCGGCCGGGTCATGGCTGCGGCGATGGCGCCGAGAATCGCGGTGGCCGCGCCGACGATCGCGCCGGCCTGCGTGGCGGTCAGGCTGGTGACGCCGAGGCTGACGACGAGGCCGAGGACCGCGGAGAGGGTGTTGAGCACGACGACGGGCTCACGTCCGAAAATGCGCATGTCAGGCTCCCGGGGTGGGGGTGGTGGTGTTCTGGACGGTGACGTCGACCGCGACCGTGTTCTCCCGCAGTGCCTTGGCGACGGCCTTCTCGACCGCCACGGCGACGCTGGCCTCGTCGAGGTCGTTGTCGGAGGCGATCAGCTTGACGAGGGTCTCGATGGCGGTGACGCGCGCCAGGGTCGCCTCGCCGGTGTTCTTGAGACCCCAGAGCATCCCGTTCCACTGGTCTGCGCGTTCCTGCGTGAGGGCCATGTCGTCCTCCTTCTCTGGCTGGGGGGTGGGTGTGATGGGCGTGCCTGATCCCGGCTTGCTGGCGAGGCGGGTGGCGACCCGCTGCCGCATCGACTGCATGGTGAATCCGCGCGGGTCGGTCTTGTCGTCGGACCATTCCTTGTGGCCGATGACGGACTTGGCGCTCCAGCCGTGCGCGCGGCAGACGGCCGCGGACGCGCGCTCGATCGTGTCGAGCTGGGGGGCGGGCCAGGGGTCCTGGCCGTCGCCGAGGTTCTCGCACTCCCAGCCGTAGAACGCCCGGTTCCCATCGATTCCGTCGCTGTTGCCGACGTTCGGGGTGGGCGGCCGGTCTTCGTAGGTCTCGTCCTGGACGGCGGTCAGGACGTCGGGGTCGCCGCCGCCGGCGTGGTTGCAGCGGCCGTAGCCGATCAGGTGAAAGACCCCGTCCTTGGTGATGACGCCTTGGCAGAGGGGGCCGGGGAGGCCGCTGTAGCCGGTGCGGCAGATTTCGACGGAGCGGGCCGAGCCGGACGTCACGGTGTGGTGGACGAGGATGCCGTGGACCGGACCCCAGGGGCGGCCGGGCGCGGTGCGGGTGTGGGTGCGCCAGCCGGGGTGTTCCTGTACGCGCACGCCTTCGGCGAGGAGCGCGGCGAGGAATCTGTCGGCGGACAGCGGGTCGGCCATGGGGTGCCTCCAGGGAATGAAGAACGCCCCGGCCAGCAGGCCCGGGGCGTGAAGATCAGGGGTGGGCTACCAGCCGGGCGGCAGCCGCTTCTTGGCCGGGCCTCGCGGGTCCTCTGCCGGGACGAACGGGAACTCCGGCCCCGCCTCCGGGCACGAGCACCTGCCGCCCTTGCCGGGGCCCTTGCACGCTGCCTGGTGGACGTAGCCGGCGGCCTCCGGCGGCAGCGCATGGGCCTCGCAGGCGTACACCGGCACCGTCACCTCGCCGCCGAGCTGCGGAACCTCCTCGACGAGGGTCTCGCCGCGCGCCGCGGCCGCGGCAGCACGGACACCGCGCCGGGCTGCTTCGAAGCGGGCGACCTGCTGGAGGTCGTCCTTCGTCGGCCGCCGCCGCCACTGCACCACGCCGTCCGCCCCGCACGTGCTGCACGCGCTCACGAGGAGATCCTTTCGACGTACATCATCGAGCCGCACTCGGCGCCGTAGAAAGTCGACAAAGCGCCGCCGGAGTTGTGGCCGCCCGCGATCTCGACGTAGTCGCTGACCGCGAGGGTGAGGATGTGGCTCACCTCGATCACACCGTTGAGGGTGCCCGCGCCCAGGAGGTTGGCGCCGCCGATGAGGAAGTTCCCGTTCTTGTGGACGCGGGCCCCGCGGGAGCCGCTCCCGTTTACGGCGAAGCTGACCCGTCCGGTGATCCGGTAGGTGCCCGCGACCTGGCAGGTGTACCGCGATGTGTTGCTGACGGTGGAGTGCCCGCTGTAGCTGTCGATGATCTCCGAGTCGAAGGTGATCACGCCCCAGGTCGCGTTCGGGATGGACTGCACCGACGTTTGTGCGAGCACAGCGAGCGGCGGCCGGTCAAGCTTGTCCAGGAAGTCGGCGGTGATGACCCCGCCGGCCGTCTGCGGCATGAGTACCTCCTACAGGGCTGCGCGCGCGGGCAGGGCGAGGTCGACGGGCGCGCTCGCGAGATGGGGCTTGGTGACACCGTTGACGGAGCGGACCACGGTGAAGGTCTGCGGCGAGGAAGCGCCGGTGATCGTGGTGGCGGTCATGACCTCGCCGCCGATGACGATGTCGACGGGCTCGTCGGTGGTGGTCCACAGCGGGCCCGCCGCGGTGGCCACCGACAAGGTGGTCGCCGTCGCGGTGATGCCGGAGGCGAGCGTCGACCCCAGGGTTCCCGCGCGGGCATAGACGAGATCGTCGGCCAGAGCGGTCTTCCACGGGCCTGCCGGAGAGCAGGCCAGGGTGATCGTCCACTCGAACGTCTTGAACGTCTCCTCCGCGCCCTCGACGATCAGGTCGAGAGGCCCCGGCGGCAGCCACCGCGGCAGGTCCGTGATCCGGATGACGTCGCCCGGCAGAAGTGCCGACACGCCGGGGATCAGCGACGGGTGCTTGTGCAGGTAGATCGTCACCCGCGGGTAGCGGGACTCGTCCCAGGTGCCCAGGTGGAGGAGCCAGGCAGCGATCTGCGGGAGCTGGGTGTCCGCGCCCAGGCTGAGCGTTGTCGAGTCGTCGTACACGCCTACAGCGGCCGTCGACAGCGGGCCGCTGGCCAGGACGGCGCGCGCCGACGACCCGCCCTCACGCGTGACGCTGCGGTCGTTACGGAGCCACCGGTCATCGTCCGTGGGCTCCAGAGGCGGCGCCAACTGGCCGTACGACACAGTCAGCTTCGGGGGCTGGCTGTACAGAGTGGACCGGGCCCGAAAGGTAACCCCCAAGCGGGTCCGGTCCTCGGCGAGAATCCCGCCTTCCGCGGCCTCGCACTCGTCGAGGAGGTCAAGGAGGGTGTCGGGGCGCTGCGGGCCCATACGGGTCGTCTGATAGGCGGCGCCCAGCATCGTCAGCGGCAGGCCCTCCTCGGAAGCCAGTCGCATGGCGCGCAGGCCGGCCATTTCCCGTGCGTAGCCGCTGTCAGCGGAGGAGAACACATCGGTGGAGGAGGTGGGGAACACGACCAGGTGCCCGATGCGCATGTCGGCGACGTCGGCACCGTACCCCGTCCTGATGTTGGTGACGGTGCCGACGCTGGCCGCGATGGTCGCGTTGGACTGGAAGCCGCCGCCACCAACCGTGACCCACCCTAGGTGGAACTCGGCGTTGCCGCCCCCCAGATCGGTGGCGGTGATGTCGAAGCGCCGCCACTCGCTGCCGGCCCACCCGAGGTTGCCTGAGTCGTGGGTCAGGACGAGGGCGCCCGCCGCGGAGTACCCGCGCAGCTTGATGAGCGTCGGGCCGACGGTGATCGAGATGCGGGCGGCGGTGCCAGAGGTGTCGAAATCCAGCACCATCGAGTCGGTCGCCGGGAATGTCGGTTGCAGGTAGACGAAAGAGATGAGCCACTGGCCGGTGCCCGTGTAGGCAGGCACGCTGCCGACGGCGAGCGCGCCCGCCGTGATCCTCGGTAGCGGCGACGAGCCGGGGCAGGTGTCGTCCGCCGCCCACTCGAGGCCCGGCGTGAACAGCGGGTCGCAGCCGGCGATCGGGGAAGACGCCTGCGTCGCGTCCCGTCCCTCCTCCATCGGCCAGTACGCCACCGGGCCGTAGGCAGGCAGCCGCCGGCGCAGCGTGGACGCGAGCGGCTTGGTGCCTTGACCGAGCCTGCGGAGAACCCCGGCGGCCTGCACGGGCGTCTTCACGTCGCGGCCGCTCGCCCCCCACCGGGGAGTCCACTCGGACGCCTCCAGAACGGCCCGGATGCGGCGGGAGGTGATCTCTGCGCCGCCCCCGGTCGTCCAGGTCCGGCCGGAGGAGTCGGTGAAGCTGGTGGTGTTCGACGGCTGCTGTGTGAAGTCCGGGCTGGCGACGAGGCCGCCGCCGATGCCGTTGCGCATCTCGAAGGCGTGGAACTGGCGGGCGACGTCACTGAATCCGACGGTGGCCACGTTGCCGACCTCAACGCCGGCCGCCGAGCTGAAGATCGACGTGGTGCCGGAAGTGGTGACGGTCTGCTGAATTTGCGTCCAGGGCCCGGCGATCGTGGACGCCCGGTAGTGCGTGACGGTGTACCCGCCCGCCCCGTTGTTGACGTCCAGGGTGACGCGGAGCGCCGCCCGGCTCCCGGGCGGCAGGTGGAGGGGGATCGTCGGCAGGTAGGTGCCGCCGAGCAGGTTGGTGCCGTCCACGGTCCAAAAAAACTGGAAGTATCCCTGGTCGGTGACCGTCCAGAGCCAGGACCTGGCCCCCGCCACCCCGTACTTCGCTGCCAGCTCGAAGGCCCCGAAGGCATTCCCCCCAATCCAGGCGTACGGCGTGAGGTCGATCCGCAGGTCGAGGTCCCCGGTGACGTCCAGCGAGGCGTCGTCGGGGGTGGAGGCACGGCCGGCGGTGGTGACGAGGGCGACGCCTGCGCCGTCGTGGGACAGCCGGACGCCCGTGTTGCGGCCGAGCTGCCCGTAGTAGGGGCTGAGGGGGTTGCGGCCGGAGTACTTGCCGTCGGGGTTGAGCAGCGAGAACGCGGCCGATGAGGGGTCGGTGCGGGAGCCCTCCCCGCGCCGACCCCACGTGTACCGGATGCCGTCATTGTGGAGCAGGTCATCAGCGGTCGGGGTCCACACGCCGCCGATCTGGAGCTCCACGCGGGCGTCAGGTACCGGCATGTGGGCCTCCTATCCGAATGCGGTCTGGACGTTGCCGCGGCCGTCGACCTGGACGATGCGGCGGATGACGGCCTTGAAGCTGTCGGGGCCGGCGAGTTCGACGATCAGCCGGCCGCCGCCCGCGCCGCCCGCTGCGCCGCCCGGGCCGCCGGGAACCATGCCGGGCAAGGCGCCGGTCAGGCCGCCGAGCTGCGACTGGAGGCCCGGAGTCGCCTGGGTGATCCCTCGCCGGAAGCCCTCGATCAGGCTGACGCCGGCGGGGGTGAGAATCCTTGCGTCGAGCGTGGCCGGGCCCTTCCAGTCCGGCAGCATCGACGTAAGCCGTCCCAGGGTCGACTTGACCTTGCCGAAGGCGCTCGTGATGCCGTCGATAAACCCGGACACCAGCCGCGACCCTGCGTTCCAGAGCAGGGAGCCGAGGTTGCCGAGGGCGTTGACGGCCTGCCCGGGGAGTGCCCGGATCTGGCCGATGACCTCGGACACCTTCTCTCGGGCGCCGGAGACCATCCGGCCGCCGGCCTCCTGAATCCGCCCCCACAGCGCCATAGCCAGCCCGGCGAGGGCGACGGCGGCGCGGCCGGGGAGTTCCCGGAAGAGCTGCATGAACTGGTCGATCACGTTCTTGACGAGCTGTTTCGCGGTCGCCCAGGCCCCGGAGAAGTCTCCCCGGAGGAGCTGGGTGATCATCTGGATGGCGGGGACGACGATCAGGGTGATCGCCTGCCCCAGCCCGTCGGCGAGGAGCCCGGCGAGCTTCGCGATGACGTCGATGACCGGCAGGATTACCGGCATCAGCGCCGTCAGGACGTCCGCGACGAGGAGGATCAGCGCCTCGATGACCGGCCCGAGAGCCACCATCAGCTCGGCGAACATCTCAGCGAGCTTGGCGACGATCGGCGCGAACGCCGCGGCCTGCGCCGTGATGATCGGCAGAACAGCCTGAATCAGCACGAGCAGGGCGTCGATGATCGGCTGGAGGACGGGAACCAGCGCCGCGAGGATCGGCGACAGGGCGCTCATCAGGATCGTCGCGAGCTGCGACACCAGCGGAGCGATGGCCTTGAACACGTCCGCAACGAACGTGAGCAGCGGCATCAGAGCGGGCAGGAGCTGCCCGATCAGGTCCCCGATGACCGGCAGCAGCGGCGACAGCGCGTCCAGGAAAGCGCCGACCGCGACGGCCACGGCCTCCAGAACCGGGCCAAGAGCCCGGATGATCGGCTCCAGCGCCGTCCCGAGCATCTGGATCAGCCGCTGGACGGGCGGCCCCAGCGCGGTGAAGACCGGTGCGATGGCCTGGAGGGCCATCGTGAGGAGCGGACCGATCGTCGTGGCCAGCGTCGCCATCGTCTGGAAGATCGCCTGGAGTCCCGACTGGACGGCCGGGGAAGCGAATGCCGCGGCGAGGGAAGCGGTGATCTGCTGGAGGGTGCCGATGAACCCGCCACCGGAGGCTTGTGCAGCCCCGAAGACGGAGCCGATGATCGAGAAGACGTTCCCGGCGACCTGGCCGAGCTGCCCGATCAGGCTGACGGCCTGATTGATCGCCCCCTCCATGGCCCCCGAGCCGTACGCGGCGGTGACCTGTTCGGACGCTTGGCTCAGGCCGGCGCCGAGGGCTTCGGTGATCCGGCCGAACGCGGGCGCGGCGGCCGCTGCAACCTGCATGAGGGCGGTGACGAACTGGCCGGGTGCCTGCGTCAGGTTCGCGAGGCCCGTGTTCGCACCTAGCAGGGCCTTGCCGAGGACGCCGTTCTCGCTCATCTCGACGGCCGCGGCGCCGACGCCCTTGGCCATGTAGTTGAGCGAAGTTGCTGCCTCGCCGAGCTGCTGCTTGAGGATCGGCAGCGTCGAGGCGCCCAGGTCCCGCAGCACCACATCGAGGCCCTTGAAGAGGTTCTGCTGGACGCTCTGCTGCATCGCCTTGAACTGCGGCTGCAACGCCCGAACCTCGCGCGCGAACGAACGCGCGGACGGGGCCAACTTCTTGAGGGCCTCCTCGAAGGCGGCCGGATCGGACGGGTCCATTGCTGCGGACACCGCATCCGAGACGCCGACCATGCCGAGCTTGAAGGCCTGGGTGGCCAGCTGGAGCGCGAGAACGCCCGTCGCGGCGACAGCCGCCGCCGGAGCGATCTGCACCAGCGTGCCCACCAGGCTCGCGGCGAGCGGCACGGCGGCGCCGAGCTTGGCCGCCACCCCGCCCACCGACATGGCGATCTTCCCGAAGGTGGCACCGGCCGACTTCAGCCGATCGGTGTCCACGTTCATCCCGCGGAGGCCGGCCGTGACCCGCTGCAGCCGGGACGTGAGCGATTCGCCCATGCGCTCGGCGGCCTGCCGCACCGCCCGCATGCGGCCCTCCATGGTCCGCATCTCCGCGTCCACGACGGAGGAGTAGACGACCGTCTGCCGGGCTGCCTCGCCCATCTCGTCGCCGACGCCGGTAAGCGCCCGCTCCATGACCTGCCCGGCATCGACGAACCGCCCGCGGAGGTCCCGCAGGCGCCCGTTGGTGTCGAGGCGGAAGCCCTCCATGCGGAGCTGGCTGGACGCGAGGCCGCGCTCGAAATCGGTGTTGTCCGCGCGGATGTAGCCGACGAGTTCGCCGATGGTCATCGCGGTCATGCCGGCGCCCCCTGGTGGTCAGCCGCGGAGCGCGGCACGGATCTGTTCGGGGTCGTCGATCACGGCCAGCTCTTCACCCGCGAGGCGCATGAACGCGGACTCGGCCGACAGGGCGTACAGGTAGTTGCGGAACGTGCGCCGGTTCAGCCGCGAGAGACCTTGCGCGTCGATGCCGTAGGCCGCGCGGAAGTCGGCTTCGATCGCCCACCAGTACTCGCGGATGAGGCGCGCCTCGCGGCTCGGTTCGGTGGGGTCGCTGGTGCTTTTCCCTCGGCGTTCGCCCTGATGACGAGGGCGTGGGCCTCTGCGACGGTCAGGGGGTTGCCGTCGGCGTGGGACATGCCGTAGGCGATGAGGACCTGGAACTCGGTGGCGCCCATGCCCTTGGTCTTCCAGTGCGTGAAGGCCTCGGGTCCCACGTTGAAGAGGAGCGCGACGAGTTCGGCGAGGTCTTCCTCGCGCGCGGACTCCTGGAGGTCGGCGAGGCGCTGCTCCATCGCCATCGGGATATCGGAGGGCATGTGGACGGTGATGCCGCGGATGTCCTCGGTGGTGGTGTTGCTGACGTCGGCCCAGTAGGCGTCGAAGCTGTCCGGTGTCCGCTTCTTGGCCGCGGTCACGGCTTGGCCGCCGTGGTCGACGGGCCGGAGCGGGTCACGGTGACGGCCCAGCCCGTCTTGTCGTTGTTGCCGCCGCCCTGGTCGCCGAGCTGCCAGGTCGACTCCGCCCACACCTCCCAGGTGGTGTCACCCGGGGCCGCGAAGCGGAACCCGCACAGGGACTCGTCGCCGAGCCGGGCGGCCTGCGCCTCGGCGAGGGCCATCGCCGGGTCGAGGGCGCCGGTGGAGGGGTCCTTGAGCTTGAACCCCTCCAGGGTCATCCCCTTGCCCTCCTGCATGTTCTGCGACTCGGCGCGGCCGTCGGACCCGAACGTGGTGGTGTCGGTGGTCTCGTACTCGTGCGACAGGGAGAAGGTGTTGATGCCGCCCTTGCCGGAGCCGGCCGTGGCGGTGCGGAACGCGACCCAGGTACCGGGGTTGAGGTAGTCCTCGATCTGGAACTCGCAGTCGCGAGCGTTGAACTTCTGAGCAGGCATGACGGGCCCTCCGGGCATGACGAGGAGCCCGCCGGCAGTGCCGTGCGGGCTGGAAATGGGGGTGGGTCAGGAGCGGTGGATGCTCGTCTCGCGGATCTCGAACTCCAGGTTCACGACGTGCTCATGCCGCCGGTTGTCGTCCACGCCCAGCGACTCGGGGGCTGCCTGGAGCGCGATGCACGAGATGACGTTCGTGCCGTCCGGGAGGACGACCGGGCCCAGGCCGTGCAGCGCGCTGCGGATCGCCTTCGCGCGGCGCCGGGACACCCGCGGGTCCGTGCCCCCGCGGACGCGTACCTGTACGCGCGGCTGGTCGTAGGGCAGGAGGCTGTCGGGCTCGGGCCCGCCGTAGCCGGTGAGGACGACGCAGCCGTCGGGGGTGGAGGGCATGGCCTCCATGAACAGGTCGCCACCGACGGCGTCCGGGTCGTAGTCGACGAGGTCGCGTGCGGCGAGGTAGCGGGCGATGCCGTCGAGGAGGTCCGGCTCGTCATCGTCCACGCAGCCACCTCCCCAGCGGCACGGCCATCAGCCGGAGCATCACGTCGCGCTCCGAGTTCATCGGCTTTTCCAAATACTTCGCGGAGCGGCCCGGCGCGTGCTTCCAGGTCAGCTCTTCGTGCTGGCGGCGGGCGTACACGGTGTCGTAGGTGACGAAGCCGTTCAGGCCCGCTCGTACGACCCGGCCGGAACGTTCCAGGGTGCCCTCGTCGAGGGGGACCAGCTTCCGGGACTCGGCGAGGAGGTGCTCCAGAGCTTTCTGCACGCCCTCCTCAGCCGCCCTGCGGCCGCGGGTCGTGGCGCCGAGGCGGCCGCCCTGCCACCGCATGCGGGTGTACATCGTCATGTGAGGGTCACCTCCCGATGGTCGGGTGTGGGCAGGCCGCCGCCGTCGTGGAGCGCGGACGTGATGACCGATGCGGCCCTGCCGGACGGGGTGGTGACGCGGGATTCGGGCGGACAGCTCTGGCCGGGCAGGAGGTACACCGTGGTGCTGGCCACGACCTCCTCGCCCTGCGCGTTGCGGACCGCCCGCACTGTCTCCTCGACGAGCGCCCTGGCAGTGACCGGAGCCGCATACCGCGGGCCGTGCGCCGAGTCCCCGAGGTACGCCTCGATCGTCACCGTATGGACCAGGACGAAGCCGGGGATCACGCCCACAGGCCCACCGCCCCCATCCGGAAACCGACCGCTAGGAGCTCCGAGGACTGGAGGGCGTCCCACACTGCGGGGGCGACCTGCCGGCCCGGGGAGTCGGCCCCGTTGACGGCGGTGACCGACCGGCTGAGCTGAACGGAGCCGATCTTGACACTGCCCCAGCCCGCCGATGAGGCTCCGGTGATGTCGCCGACGTCGACACCCCACTGCGCCTGAGCGCACGTGGCGCGCGCGAGGGCGGCCGCTACCGCGGACTCGGTGGGCAGGCCCGCGGTGTCAGTGGCGTACGAGCAGTACCGGAACACCTGCGCGTCGAGGAACTCGCTGGCGCGTGCGAGCCGGTACTCGATGTCGTCGGGGGCGGCGCCGCCGGTGTACTCCTCGTACTGGTCGGCGGTGGCGTAGATCCGCACGTCGGCCCCCTCAGGTGCTGTTGCCGACGATGATCACGTCATAGGTCACCGACGTGCCGCCCGCACTGTTGGCGATCTTGATGAGGTCGGCGGTCGTCGCCGTCACGACCATCCCCGTCGGGTCCGCACTGCCGCACATCGCGGCGAAGCACATGCTGGGGCGCAGCGTGATCGTCCCGGCCGCGTTCAGCAGGCCCACGAAGTCCGCGGAGGCGTTGGCCCCGATGACCACGTTATTCGCGTTCGCCGTGGCCGCCGCGATCAAGATGAACTTGATCCGGGCGAAGGAGGTGGTGGCGCCGTATGCGTCGGTGAGGGCGCCGGCCAGGTCGAGGGTCTCCGTCGCGGACGCGGCCAGGGTCCGGGTGTCGGCGAACACCCGGTCGGCCTTGCCCGCGCCCGCGCCGCTTTCGAGGTGGACGCCGTACTTCTTCGTCAGGGAGTCAGCAGCGGCACTCAGGTCGGAGGCCTTCGTGTTCTGGACGCTGACGCTGATGCCGATATCGCTGGTCACAGCCATGACTGCTCCTTACCTCCGTCGCCGGGTGATGGGCTCCGGAGCAACCTCGGGAGCTGGTGTCTCTTCGCTGACCTCGGGTGCCACGGCAACCGCCTCGGCCTCCGGCTCGGGCGGGTCGATCTCCTCGACGCTGTACCCGGGCTCGGCCCGGAACCAGGCCAGCGCCCGCGCGTGCCGGACCGGGTCGGTGACGACCGCATGCCCGTTGGCGAAACCGACGCCGTGGACGCCGCCGGACACCGGCCCGGGCGCACTGATGCGGTACCGGGCCGGCAGGACGGGCAGCGGCGGGGGCGGGCCCTCCGGCTCCTCGGCCGGAGCGGTTCCGCCGTCCATCACGTTGCCAGGACGAGCGGAACCTGGCGCTTGAACGCCGGGGTGGCGATCGTGGCCGGCGCCGTCGTGGTCAGCGAGGACCCGGAGGTCTGCGCGAGGTTGCCCTCGCCGGTCAGCACGGCCTTGGCACCGACGGTCCCGACGAGGGTGGGCGGGGTCGTCGCGGTCACGTTGATCGCGGCGTAGTACATGCCCGACTTCGTGATCCGCTGAGCGGTGGCCAGCGCCAGCGTCTTCGCGGTGTCCGCAGCCCAGGCGGTGCTCGTCTGGTCGGCGGTCTGCGCGAGGAGCGCCCCGGCACCGGAGTAGAGGGCGAACCAGTACGCGGTGGGGGTGCCCGCAGCGGTCCCGCCGGAGATGAACGTCAGGTTGGTGATCAGGTCGCCCTCGTTGAGGTAGACCGGGACCGACGTCATGACGCCCGTGGCGAGCGCGGTGACGTCGTCCAGGCCGACCCGGGGGAGGTTCGTCCGGTGGAAGACGGCGCCGGGGTCGGGGCGGCCGGCGACGTTGAGCCAGGACAGGTCATCGCGGACGTTGCCGCGGTATGCGCCGAGGACAGTGCTCACTTCCCGGCCTCCTTCGTGTCGTCGGCCGGGGCCGGGATGGTGTCATCAGCGGGGGCCGGCTGCTTGGCGGCCAGTACGGACTCGCGGTGCCGGGTGATGGAGCCGCGGTTCTTGCCCGCTGCCTCGGCATCCAGGACGCGCTCGGCCTCGGCCGCGTCGGCGCCGTCCAGGTAGGACAGCGTCTCGGCGGTGTTGTGGTCTGCGGGGTCAAACCGGCCAGCGGCGAGAGCGCCGGTCTGGGCGATGGACCCGCCCGTCAGGGTGGTGAACTCCTTGGGGTCCGCGACCGGGTTCACCACGACCGGGGCGTCGCCGTTCTCGACCTCGCGGATGCCGTACGCGCTGCGCTGGAAGTATGCGAGGGCGCTGCGGCCCTCGTCGGTGGTGTTGTTGACGTAGCCGGTCCCGTCGCGGAAGGGCACGCCGACGATGTCGCCGGTGTAGGTGCGGACCGGTGCGCTGATCTCGAACTGGGTCATGATCAGGCCACCTTCACGTTGCGCAGGACGCCGCAGCTCTTGGTGTTGCGGAGGACGGCGCCGACCGGGCCCATCTCGATCTCGCCGGACTTGACCGCTCCGGCCTGCGAGAAGTCGGGCAGCCAGGTCTGGACGAGCGGCTTCCCGGCGACCGAGGCGCCGTGGAAGCTGTCGAGGCCGAGGGAGACGGCGTAGATGTCGGTGAGGCCGGTGATGACGCCGCCCGCGCCGCCGCCGTCGGTGTCCGCGGACCGGATCGGGATGATCGGCGCGGAGCCGTCGGCGCGGTCGCCGAGGTCGACGAGGACCCAGTCGCCGTAGCGCTCGACGTTGCGGCCGAGGTCGTCGCGGGTCGCGGTGAACTGGCTCGCGCGGCGGGCCAGCGACTTGATACGGGCGATGCTCTTCGTGTTGCCCAGGATGGCCTTCACGCCGGCCGGGACCGCGCCGTCCGCGTTGGTGTCGCCGGAGCCGGTCTGCGAGCCGATGATGCGGGCGAGGAAGTCGTCGAACGCGTCGAACGCCGACATGGCGAGGTCTTCGCTGGTGACGCCGGACGGCGACCAGTTCAGGTAGCCCGTCGCGATGCCCTCGTTGATCGGCAGGTACTCGGTGGACTGCCCGGTCAGGCTCTTGTCGAGGCCGTCGAAGCCCGCGTCGTCGACTGCGACGTCGCCGAGGACGAGCTCCTGCTGGAAGCGGGTCCGGACCGAGGTGAGCTTCTGGCTCATCTGGAACATGACCTCGTTCGTCGCGGCCTGCCCGAGGTTGGCGAGGGTCCGGTCGACGGTGAACGCGCCGCCGAGCGGGTGCAGCACGGTGGTCTTCTGCTCACGAGTCGCCTGCTGCGCCGTGTACTCCTCGTTGACCCGGCGGAACTGCGCGGTCGACGGGGCGAGGAGCCGGGTGTAGCCGTAGACGAGGGAGCCGCCGCCCGTGCCCGGGGTCACGGTGTCGTCCCACACCATGTTGTCCATCAGCCAGCTGTTGCGGCGCAGGTTGTCGATGACGGCGTAGTCGATGTCCGGCGCGGAGTTGAGCTGCGCCTGGGCGAGGGTCACGGGCATGGGTTACTCCTGGTCAGGTCTGGTAGGTGTTCCGAATCGCGTCGGACAGGGAGCCGGAGCGCTTCCGTGCGGCGCCTTCGCCGGTGCCGCCGGAGAGGTCGCGGCCGGACGCTGCGGCCACGGGCGCCCCGGCCAGTGCCGGGTTGTCCTTCACCGCCGCTTTGATGGCCGCCTCGATGGAGTCCCCGAACCCCTTGTCGGAGGGGTCGAGGTCGGCGATGGCCTTGAGGAAGCTGCGGGAGTCGAGGAGCGCGCGAGCCTGACGCTTGTCGGCGGCGTGGTCACGGACCGCCAGTTCGACAGCCTGCTCGCGGATACGGGCATCGCGCGCGCTGACCTCCTGGTCCCGCTCGGCCGCCGCCTCGGCGCGGCCCTTCTTCTCGGCGGCCGCGACGGCCTTCTCCTGCTCGGTCATGCTCTTCTCGCGCAGCTTTGCGAGTTCCTCGGCTGCGGTCTTGCCCTGCTCGGCCGCCGTCTTGTTCTCCTTGGCGCGCTGCTCCCACTTGCGGGCCTCGGCCTTCCAGTCCGTGTCGTCACCGCTGGGAGCGGGGGCGGCCGGAGGTGTCGCCGGGGGCGTCGCGGGCGGGGTGGCGGCCTCACCGGCGGGCGGGGCTCCGGCGGATGCGCCGGCGCCCTCGTCGCTGCCACCCGCGATGGTGTAGATCGGTCGGCCGTCCGTGCGGAAGCCGAGGATCTTGCCAGCGGGGTGCGAGGCGAGCGGGTGGTGGAAAGGGGTGTGCATGGTGGGCTCCCTTTTCGGGATCATCCGGCGGTCACCGTGCGGTGGGGGCCGGGAAGTCAGTGGGCGCGG
Organism: Streptomyces sp. NPDC058674; assembly: GCF_042716505.1. Taxonomy (NCBI): domain Bacteria; kingdom Bacillati; phylum Actinomycetota; class Actinomycetes; order Kitasatosporales; family Streptomycetaceae; genus Streptomyces; species Streptomyces sp. NPDC058674. Next base: position 54,167 of record NZ_JBHXSC010000002.1, on the reverse strand, counting down.
CCGATCTGCTCGCGCGCGGGCTTGCGGACGATGTGCTCGTGCGCAGCGACGTGCGCACGGGCTTCGGCCTGCCAGTGGCGGACCTTCGCCGCCGCCTTGAGGCGCGCGGACTCGTCCATGGCGGCGGCCTGGCGGCGCTTCCACTCGCGGATATGCCGCTCGATCGCGCGCTGCCGCTGGGTGTCCGCGTACGTCGTACCCGGGGTGGGGTGATGTGGCGGCTTCGTTGTCACTCCAGGCAGGTAAAGGCCTAGACTGTGACGACAGTTGTGCACCACCAAGCCCCCGGCGACGTACCAACCGTCACCGGTCTGGAGGTTGTAGACGTGCCCAGCAAACTCACGCCTGCCGACGTTGACCACCTGATCGCTCGATACCGAGCTGGTGAGAGCCAAAGCCAGCTGGCGACCTCCTTCGGCATCAGCCAGGCTGCCGTCAGTCGCTGGGTCCGCAAACGCGGTGCCGGAATCAGCCGTAGTGAAGCCGAGACCCGCAAGTGGGCCGCCATGAGCCCCGAGGCCCGAGCCACCCAAGTGGCGAGGGCACATGACGCCGTTCGCGGCATGACCCGCACTAGCGAGGACCTCGAACGACGAGCCATCGGCAAGCAGCGCACCGGCGCCAGCGCCACCAGCGAGGAGCTGGCCATAGCCGAGCTGCTCCGCGCCCGCGGGCTCACGCCCGTCAGCCAGCAGGCCCTCGGCAAGTACAACCTCGACATCGGCATCGAACCCGTCGCCGTGGAACTGTTCGGCGGCGCCTGGCACATGCACGGAGCCCACTGGGAACGCCTGCCGCAGCGCGTCAAAGACATCGCCGATGCGGGCTGGAACCTTCTCATAGCCTGGACCCACACCGTCCACCCGCTCGACACCCTCGCCGTAGCGCAGGACGCGGCCGCCTACCTGGATCTCTCCCGCAGCGACCCATCCTTCCGGCGTCAGTACCGGGTGATTTGGGGTGACGGACAGTTCATTGCCGCTGGCAGTGTGGATGACGACAAGGTCACCCTCGTACCATCGGGAATCCGCGGCGCGTACGCCCGAAGGCGCGGTAACGAGGACGTCCCCAGGGAAGCAGTTGGGGTGGAACAGGCCCTTTGACCGGGCCTCCGGCAGCGAACCGGCCACGTGCACGGCGACCGTCGTGGGCGGCCGGAACGCGGCGCGCAGCCCGGTCGGCTGGACGGCGTGCTCGACCCGGACCGTGTGCGGGCCCGGCCCCCCGGCCAGCGCCAGGACTTCGCCCTCCCACGGCTCACACAGCTCGCACTCCAGCGGAGCATCCGACACGATCACCAGGCCCTGGCCGACCTCGGCCATCGCGTCAATATGCCCGTCGATCGCGGCCCGCGCCGTCACGGAGCGGGCGGCCATCTCGGCGTACGTGGCCAGGTTCCACCCGTGGCCGCGCGAGTCGACGAAACCCACGATGCCGCGGCGCGCGAACTCATCGAGCGCGCGCTGACTCGCGTCGCGGCGGGTCATGCCGGTCAGGAGCTGTGTCCCGGCTGCCCGGGTGGTGATGTTCCGGAACACGTCGAGGATCGCCCGGGTAATCCGCTGGTACAGGGGCCGGGTGTCTGCCGCGAACGAGGCGGCCAGCCGGTCCACGGCGGGCGCCCCGGGCAGGATTCGGCGGACGTGGAGCTCCCGGCCGGTGTCAAGCGCGCCGAGCTCGGCGACAGCGGCCTGCCGGCCCCGCCCGTACGCCGTCATCAGGGCCTCCGCGACGGCGCCGTTCGCGTCCTGCTGCAGCGCGTCGGCGACGGTCTCGACCGCTTCGCGGAGGTCACCGACTGCACGCAGCTTCAGCTCGGCCCAGCGGGGCGAGTCGATGCCGGACATGAGGGCGTCCCGAAGGATGGAGATCAGGGCGTACTCGGCGTCCTCGTACAGCATGCTGACCGCCGCGGCGAGGTCTTCGGCCATGGCCGGGGAGACGGGCATCGGACCGCCTCCCCAGGGCTATTCGGCGCCGACGGCCGCCGGGTCGGCGACCTCACGGCCGGACTCGCGCATGATCCGGCGGACTTCGGCGGCCTGCCAGTCCGCGTCACGGTCCTTGTTGACCAGCGCCACGAGCGTCTCCGTGGACATGGCCTCGGCACGGCGGTACAGCTCGGCGGACTCCGCCAGCACCTTGACGTCGTCCTGCACTGAGTCGGCGAACAGCACCTGCGGGCGCTCCACCGGCACCGAGGACAGGCCGGGGAACAGGTCGGAGGCTTCCAGCATGAGGATGACCTCCGTCTGGTCGGCGATGCCGACGCCCTCCAGCTCCGACTTCCGGGCCCGCGTGGACATCGAGCGGGCGTTGCGGGCCTTGATCTCCGTCGCGGTGACGGCCGGGCCGCCGCCGTCTTCGCCGAGGGTGCCGCTGCTGTACCCGGCAGTGTGGATGACCCGCCCGAACAGGTCGGCGAGGGTCTCGCGGTGTTCGACGTGCCGGATCTTGAACTGGTTCTCGGTGATCTGGTGATCGCTGGTGGGCGGGATGTTCATCTCGGCGAAGACCTCGCGATCCTCGAACGCTACGCCGCGGCCGGGGCCCATCGACTGGAGGTAGCCGGCCGGGACCATGATTCGGGAGCGGGCGAGGCGCACGTCGCGCATCCAGCTCGTGTACGTCTCGTCGATCGCGGAGAGCAGCGTTTCTGACCCCTGGTAGTCGCTGGTGCCGAGGCCGGCGGCGCCGGGGAGGTCATGCCAGTCGGGGGCGGTCATGGTGTTGGGGATGTACGAGGTGGCGAGTCGCGTCCCGATCGGCAGGTTCTGCACCGGCACCAGGCGCTTCGTCTCGTCGAAGGCGCCGAGGTCGATCGGTTTGCCGAGGTTGTCCTCGGTGCCTTCGTAAACGCCGTGGAGGATGACGCCGGGCTCGTGCCGTTCCAGGTGCCGGATCACCTTCTGTCCGTCGACGGCGAGGACGGTCCAGAACGTGACTCCGCGGAGCCGCTCGTGAAGGAAGGTGGGTGCGGCGCCGTCGGCTCGGACCATGGAGATCCACGGCCGTTCGCTGACGTCGCGGTCCCAGACGGCACGCAGGTAGGCGCCGCCGAGTGCGGCGGTGACCTCGGCCTGGGCGAGCAGGGTGCGGCGGAGTCCGGTCTCCATGAGGTCTTCGAGGCGGTCGCGGGTTGCCGTGTCCTTCGTGATGAGCTTGGGCGGCTCGGAGAACAGAAGGTCGCTGGACGTCCGCGCGAGGTCTCGGGCGAGCGGCATGTGGAGCTTGGTGCGCTTCTCGCCGAGCGGGGTCGGCTCGCCCCAGAACCAGCGGGCGACGGTGCCGACGAGGCCGCCGCGGTACTGCGACGGCCTGTTGAGGGGCTGCCCGAAGCTGCGTCCGTCGCGGTGCCGGTTGAGGTAGCGGTACGAAAGGCGGTCGGGGTTCGCGGAGTACCAGGCGGACCAGTCTGCGATGTCGCTTCGGACGGCCGGGTCGATCGGGGGCCACGGTGCGCCCCGGTCAGGCAGCGGCATCGGGCACCTCCTCGGAAGGGCTTTCGAAGGCGTCGGCGGCGGCGCGGAGCATGTTCGCGATGGCCTTCCGGTTGACGGTGACCTGCCCGTTGCCGTTGATGGGGAAGTCAATGGTGGCGATCTCGGCCTCGGGGGCGTCGCCGACGCGGAGAAAGACGGGGAACCGGGCGATGAGGGCCATCAGGTGCGGTCCACTTCGACGACGAGGCCGGCGTACTGGAGCCAGGACGAGGCGAGTTCGTCGTAGCGCTCCATGAGCGGCAGGTTCGTCATCTCCAGCTCGGCGGCTTCGAGGAGGCGGGCGGCGTTGTCGAGGGCCTGCTCGGCGTTCGGTCGGCTCACGCTGCCACCTCCAGGGTCGGGCGGAGCAGGCCCCGCCATTCGTGCGACGTCGAGTGCAGCGCGTACCGCAGGGCGTCGACCGAGTGGTCGTCGACTTTCAGCGGCTTGTCCTCGCCCTTCTCGGCGGCCTTCGGGTCCCAGGCGTACGAGCCGATCTCCGACAGGAGGCCCTTGCACGAGCGGTGCACGGACAGCACGTTGGAGCCGAGGGCCACCGACACCGAGCGGATGCCGTCCTTGACGTCGTTCTGCGCCTTCGCGACGCCGGGGACGCCATCGGCCCACAGCTGCGTCATGAACGAGGCCGCGGACGGGTCGACGAACACCCACTGAGGGGTCACCCCGCGCGCGCCGCCGTGCTCGTGCGTAGCGAGCCAGTCCCGTACGCCCTGGCTGTATGCGGCGTCGGTCAGCTGCCGGCGGGCCGTCCGGGAGTCGTGCCGGTACTCGCTCGCCACGTACAGCCGGCTGTCGCTTCCGACGCCGACGAGCAGCGCGGAGAACGGGTTGATGGTGCCGTAGTCCAGCCCGACGCACATCCACCGGTCGATGGCCGGGACGATGTCGACAATGTGCCGGGCCTCGTCCCACATGTCGTAGACGACGCCCTCGGCCAGGCACCACTCGCCAAGCACGTAGCGCTTGTAGAACAGCCCCTGGTACTCGACCTTGAGGTCGGCGACGTACTTGGCGGGCAGGTAGGGGTTGTCGTCGAGGCTGAAGCTGAAGCGGTGCAGGTCGATCGCATCGGCGGCCTGCGACTCGGAGATTGTGCCGTCGCGGCGCACGTGCATCCGGGCCCGGTCCAGGAACTTCTTCTTCAGCCAGTGGTTCGGCCCCTCGGGGTTGGTCGTGCCGAACCACTGCGCGCCCTCGATGGACAGGCGTGTGCCGAGCATCGAGAAGAACGTCTCGGGGAACGTGGTCACCTCATCGAGGTACGCGCCCGCGAGCGTGAGCCCCTTGATTTTTTCGGCGGCCCGCTCGTCGTTCGCCCCGGCGGTGTAGATCGTCCGGCCGAGGAGGACCAGCTCGCCCGCGCCCGCCTTGTACACGCAGCGCTTCGGGCCGAGCATCTCGATCATCGGGTCGATGATGTTGCGCTTCAGGGTCCGCTCGGTCTTGCCGACCATGAGGAGCGGCCCGGCCGGGCCGGTGCGGACGTACCGCAGCCACGCCATGATCGAGGAGATCGTCTTCGACGAACGGACCGCGCCCTCCCACAGGTTCCCGCGGGCGGTCGCGAGCTGGGTGGAACGGAGCTGCTTCCCCACGAGGGCCTTGTACACGGCAGGGCCCCTCCCGGTCGGCTACTCGGGCGCCGGGGTGCCGCCCATCATCCCCCTCAGCCACTGGTCGACGGCGGCCATGCCCTCGGTCTCGGTCTCCGGCGGCACCAGGCGCAGCGACTGCGCGGCTGCGGCTGTAGCAGCGGCCATCAGCGCGCGCTTGTCGGCTGGCGGCGGCTCCGGGACCGGCTCGGACGTGTAGGTGTTGTCCTTGCCCCCGATGTTGTAGACGACGGTCGGCTCCCATACCTGGGCGGAGAGCCGCAGGGCGTCGTCTACGAGCGCGTCGGCGAGGATGCTGCGCTTCTCGGCGAGGTCGGCGATGCGCGCGGCGGTGGCTGCTTCGGTGCCGGCGCGGTCGAACGTCAATCCCATGCGCGCGCAGTGGACGGAGACGACGCGGCCGCCGCGGCCGATCCGGCGGGCGATCTCGTTTCGGCTGTGGCCTTCGGCGTGGAGTCGGCGGATCTCTTCGATCTCGTCGGGGGTGACCGGGTTGGTGGTCTGGTTGTTGTACATCCGGTCACCTCCGGGGTGCTGGGGCGGTGGGGGTCCAGCCGGTGGGGGCGGTCGGCTGGGTGCCGGTGGCTCGCTGGCGGGCGATCTCGCGCCGGGTCAGCTCGGTGTACAGGGTGTCGGCGAGGCGCGCGTAGCCGACGTCGTTCGGATGCAGGCTGTCGGCCATCTCGCCGATGGTGAGCGCGGGGGCGCCGAGGTAGTGCAGGCGGGGCCGGGCGATCCCGGCCGCGCGCTGGTTGTAGGCGGCGACGGGCTGCTGGAGTCCCTGCGTGGTGGGGATGAGCCCGAGGAGCAGGATGGTCACGCCGGGCTGCCGGGCCTGGATTCGGTCGATCAGGTCGGTGAGCGCGTCGGCCGCGGTCTGCGGGTTGGCCCCCCACGCAAGGTCGTTGATGCCGATGTGCAAGAGGACGTACGTCGGCTGCGCGGTGGTGAGCAAGCCGTCGATCTCGGCGCGGATCTGGCTGATGTGCCAGCCGCGGTGACCCTCGTGGTCGGCGTCGGGGACGGCGCCCGCGTTCTGGCCGCCGACGTAGTCGATGCGGTACCGGGTCTGTGCGGCGGCGCGCTGCCAGAGGGGGAGCCGGTAGCCGGCGCCGGTGGTGGAGCCGAGGCCGGCGGTGATGCTGTCGCCGAGGGGCATGACGCGGATGACGGGCGGGGTCGCGGCGGCCGCGGGCGCCGCGATGGTTGTGGGGAGGCAGGTGGCTGCGGTGAGTGCGAGGGCGGCGAGCAGGGACCGGAGGATGTACACGGGGGGCTCGCTCTCTGCGGGTTGCCGCCCGGGGCCCTCGTCCCGGGCGGCTGCACCCTGCGCCCACTCCGCGTGAGTGGTCTGGGGCCCGCCGCCGGGGCTCTACCGCATCAGGGCGCGGGAGCCGGCCGGCGGCGGGGGTCTGTCAGGGGCAGGCTTCTTCGATCTTGACGGTACCGAAATCGATCTTGGTGTCAGTGCTGGCCTTCGTGCCGGCCGCGGGGGTCTGCGTGCAGACCTTCCAGTTGCGGTCAAGGACCTGCATGCGGCTCTGACCGAGCGAGTCGTGCGAGGCCAGCAGGAAGAACCCCTCGGCCTGCGCCCCGTCCTGGGCGGTCTGGAGGACTTGGCCGACAAAGTTGGGGACGGTCTTCGCGGGGGCGGCCGGCTTCGAGGCGGCGGGTGTCACGGTCGTCGACTGGGTGGCGGGGGCGCTGCTCGCCGGTGCTGCGGGAGTCGGGGCGCCAGTGGTCGGCTTGTCGGCGGGCTTCGGTTCGCTGCTGGTGCCCGGGGTGCAGCCGGTGAGGGCGAGCAGGCCGGCGGCGGCAAGGGTGGTGATCATGTGGTGTGTTCGCATCGCGCCATGGTGTCGGCGCGGCCGGGGCTGTGTGGCGGATGTGACGTACCTGTGACGTGCGAAAGCCCCGCGCGGTGGCGGGGCTTCTGCGTTCGGGCACGCCGGATCTGCTGGCGACTGTAGACGAGACGTTCCGTTTCGGCAAGCGGGCAGCAGAGAGCCCCGCCGTGGGGGTGGTCACGGCGGGGCTCGGGCGGCGCCAACACCTGGAGGAGCTGGTGCCGCCGGGGAGGCAGGCGCTGCGAGAGTCACGCTACGCCGGAAGTGGCTGGTATGACACCCCCTCTGCGTGGCCGAATTCAGTTGCCCGGCTCGGGCTGAGGCGGGGTCGGCGGCTTCGGTGCGGCCTGCTTCGACTGCTGGTTGAGGTCGCGGAGTTCGGAGATGGGCATCGTCTTGCGGAGTGCCACGGTGGGCTCCAATCGGGGGGAGACGCCCGGGAGACCGGGCGGGAGATCGCGGTAGACGCGGTGGGAGACGCGCAGGTCAGACGGCGGGAGACGCGGCGGGAGACGGGGCCTGGGCGGCGGCCGGAGGAGGGGTGCCGAGCGCGTCCCTGCGGACCCCGCGGGTGGGGGTCCCGGCGAGCTTCAACTTGAGGTCGACGGGGATGCCGTGACGCTCCAGATGCTGGCGCAGATCGGCGACCTTCCACGTGGGGTGGTGGCCGTGCTCTTGGAGGTGGGCGAGGACGGTGTTGAGGTGGACCCCGGGAGCGTCCCCGATGAGCTGCCAGAGCAGGGCCCGGATCGCATCCCCTGGGGGCGTGGCCGGGGGCCCGTCGATGTCCTCGCCGAGGGGCTCGTCGGGGACGGGTGGGACGGCCCGCCAGGCGGCCACGCACCACGCGGGGACGGCGAGCCACAGCAGGGCCGGCCACAGCCGGGCGGCCCGCCACACGAGCAGGCCGGCGCCGAGGACGAGCAGGAGGCGGCCTGCAAGTCCCGCGGGGCCGCCACTGGCACGCACCCAGTCGGCGAGCCCGGCGACGCGCTGCTGACCGAGCAGCGCGGAGCCGCGCCACAGCCGGTCGGCGGCCGCCCGCAGCGCCGTCACAGGACTCCCTGCCCTTCGGCGGCGAGGCGGATGGCCATGCCGATGCCGTTCGCGGCCTGCGGCAGGCCGTCGAGGAGCGAGGCGAATCCGGCGGTGGCGCACAGGCAGGCCCCGCACAGCAGGCCGCCTGCCATGCGCTTCTTGACGTCCTTGCCCGCGGCCCTCCAGGCGAGGGTGACGCCTGCGGCGAGGAGGAAGACGACGAGGCCGCCCTCGGGGGTGAGTTGGCCGAGGGAGCCCTGCGCGAGGGGCTGGCTGGGGGTGCCGGTGGAGCCGGGGACGACCCGGGCGCCGGTGCCGTTGGTGGCCTGGACGGTGCAGCCGGCGAGGAACCCGAGGAGGCCGCCGGTGCAGACGGTGGCGAGGGCTCCGAGGGTGAAGCCGGCGCCGAACGGGCCGAGCGTCTTGGGGTCCTTGCCTGCTTTCCACCAGGTGCGGGCGTTGGCGTAGAGGATCACGAGGCTGATGCCGAGGCCGGCGAGGGTGAGGCCGATGTTCATGGGTGGACTCCGGTCACCGCGGTGACGATGTCGTAGGGGTGGACCATGCCGAAGGTGCCGATCAGGCCGACGGCGAGGGCTGTGCGGGTCCAGAGGCGGGGGCGGGCGAGGTCGATGGCGAAGGGCCCGGCGATGCTGAGGCTGGCGAGGATGTAGGCGGGGGCGAGTCCGGCTTCGGTGCGGCAGTCGGTGAGGGCTGCGGCCCAGCCGGTCCCGAGCCCGAGCCCGTCGGGGAGGATCGGGGCGACGGCGATGAGCGCGGCCGTGAACGATGAGAGCGGGCGGGCCCAGTGCCAGAGCCATGACCAGTCGTACGGCGGTTCGGGCTCGGGGGCGTAGGGCGCGAACGTGACGCGGACATCGATCGGGCCGGGCGGTGGCTGGGGTGCCGAGTACCAGACGGGCTCGGCCGGCGGTGGGGGCGGCGGGGCCGGGGGCGGCGGAGCTGCGCGCCAGGGCGGGGCTTCGCCGGGCTCCGGCGGCCGAGCCGGGAGCGGGGCGCCGGGCGGGATGAGGCGGGTGATCCGGACCTCGGTCATCAGGCGCCCCGCCGCTCGTACTCTGCGAGCACGCGGGTGCGTGTCCTGATGATCGTGGGGCGCGGGACATCATCCCCGTGGATCTTGCGGACATAGGACACGACAGCGTCCTTGTCTTCGATCCCGGAAGACAGGGCTGTCCGAATGGTGTCCGTCACGGACTGCCCGTGTGGGGCGATCGGGCGGACACGGCCGTCTGACCTGCTGTCCTTCGTGTCCTGCTGTCCGTCCATGATGGCGCGGACAGTGTCCTCGTCTGCGTTCACGCCGACCGTGTCCAGGTGGTCCAGGACGTCATGGACGGATGCGTCGGGGGTGATGGACAGGACAGCGCGGACAGCGGACCGGACAGTCGCGGGGGACCGTCCGGGCGTGTCCTTGCGGACAGGTCGCCTGTCCGTCTGGACGGGGTCGAGGACATCGAGGCGGGCGCCGACCGCGCCGCGCAGCGTCGCCCAGGCCCGGCCCGGGTACATGATCCAGCCGAGGAGGGGGATGTGCGGCATCCGTTCGGCGACGAGGCCGCGTTCGGCGCGTTGCTCGTCTCGGACGTCCCGGCGGTGGAGTTCGAAGAGCAGCTCGACGGCGAAGCTGATCGAGGCGAGGCCGTACGCGGCGACGAGGCCGCCAACCTGCCGGCCGTGGGACCAGTTGATCGCTCCGGAGACGGAGACGAACGCGAAGATCGCGAGGCGGGGCAGGCCGGCGGGGGTGCCGCGTTCGATGGCGCGGCGGGCGTAGGCGGCACAGATGAGTCCGGCGAGGTCGAACATGAGGGAGAGGCCGAGGGCGAGGCGCCAGTCCATGCCCCAGGCGGTGAGCTTGCCGCTGATGGACCAGGCGGCGGCGACGAGCATCATGGCGAGGACGGCGTACCACGCGATGCGGGTGCCTCGGCCGAGGCCGCGGGCGGGCGTATTCACGGAGCTGCTCCAGGGCGTGCGGGGGCCGGGCGCGCGAGGGCGGGCCCGGCCGGGGCGGGGTGGGTCAGTAGCCGATCGCGGCGAGGCCGGTGCACTCGGACGTGTGCCAGTCCGGGTTGGTCGGGTCGTCGGACCACTTCCCGCCGCAGTCGCAGCGGTCGCGGAGGACGTCGTCGCGGTAGTCGGTGGTGTCGTCGAAGACTTCGCCGTTGCGGCGGGCGGTCCTGCCGCTGCTCCGGTCGATGGCGGCGAGGGCCAGGAGCTCGGCAGCGGTGGCGTCGGCGTCCTCGATCACAGGGACCTCCCCGACAGGACCGTGTGGAGTTTCACCGCGTACTCGCCGCGGGTCAGCGGGAGCTTGGGGTCGACGGGCGGGGCCAGGCGCAGCGCCTCCCGCTCGGCGGCCTCGGCGCGCGGCCCGTAGCCGAACAGCTCGGTGGACACGGTGCAGATGCGGGCCTCGCGGCTGCCCCGGGTCATCGGCCCGGCGTGGCGGACCTTCCGGTAGCGGTCGGCCACGGCTTCGAGGATGGCGTGCGCGTCACCGCGGGTCTGCGCGACGGCGCGGCGGAGGCCTTCCTCGGCCTGCTGCTGAGCGCTCACCGGGCACCGCCGAGGAGGTGCACGAGCGCGACGGCGGCGGGGGCGCCCGTGGTGCGGGCGGTTTCGATCAGCTGGTCAACGGGGGCGCCGACGGCGGTGATGATGGCGCGCGCGGTCGAGGGGAACTGCGGGTCGGACGGGCGGACGGCGAGGCCGAGCATCGCGGCGACGGTGGCGCCGCCGCGCATCTCGAAGGCGTCGCGGCGGTTGATCATGTCGTCGCGGTAGTCGCGCCGGTAGCCGTAGGGCCGCCGGCGGCGTTCGACCTGGGCGAGGTACCGCTCGGCTTCGGCGGCGATGTAGCGGCGGCGGCCGGGGGTGGTGGCGGCGAGCGCGGTGAGGGCGTGGTCGAGCTGGCGTCGGGCCTGGTTGCGGCGGGTAAGGTCCATGGCGGACCGCTCCTTCGTGAGAGTTGTGGGCTGGTCTGGGCCCCGGCTGGAGGTGCGAACTCCGGCCGGGGCCGCCGTGCTAGCGGGTGGCGCTGGCGAGCGTCCGGTACGACTCCTGGGCGAGGCAGTTCCGGCAGGTGAGTTCGCCCCGGGTGACCGTGTAGTGGGTGCCGGTGGAGTCCTGGCCGCCGGTGCGGCACAGCGGCCACGCCTCGTCCTCGGTGGGGCGGTTGGTGTGGATGGCGCCGCCGCGGACGGAGACGCAGTGCTCGGGCTCGGCGGCCGGCGCGCTCTCTTCCTGCGGGGCGTCCACCTTGAGGAGCAGGACCCTGCGGCCGTCGCGGTAGGTGATCCGCGCTCCGGTGCTGCCGGCGGACATCTCCCGGACGTGGCGCTTGCCGTCCGTCTGGGCGTGGGTCATCTCCGCCGACCCCTCCTTGAGGGAGACGAGGGTGGTGACGCCGTTCTCGGTGCGCTTGTAGACCTTGCTCATGGTGTCCTCCGACGTCACGGATACGCTCGGGCAGTTGGAGATCACGGTGGGTGGCCTCGCACAACCAATGTAGACCCTAGGGTCTGTACGGCGCAAGACCCTAGGGTCTATCCTGTTGTGCAAGCCGCTCCCGAAGGGAAGGGAGTACGGATGACGGATCAACCCAAGGAGGTGCAGCGCCTGGTGGAAGCGATCAAGGCCCTGGAGGCCATAGAAGACGACGCCGAAGCGGCACGCGCGGCCACGGCCGTGCTCGACGCCTGGCCGGACTACCACTCGCAGCTCCGGGAACTCCGTCAGCGCCGGGTCCTCAAGCTCAAGGAGCAGGGCAAGACGTGGGCGCAGATCGCCGAGGAGGCCCTCGGCGGCGTGCACCCGACCCGGGCGCAGCAGATCGCACAGGGTAAGCGCGGCACCAAGCGACCGAAGGTAGAGAAGGGCTGAGCCATGGCACTGGTACACCCGCACACCCCGGCGGATGTCGGCTATGGCACCGTCACGCTGTGTGCGACCCGGGCCACCCCGGACGGCGGGCTCCAGTGGGCGCACCTGCCGGTCGACCGGCAGCTATGGGCCGTCGAAGCCCTGCGCGACGGCTTCCGTGAGCGGGCCCGCCTGGAGGTGGGTGACGAGGCCGCGCCGGTCGAGGTGATCGAGTAGCCGCGCGCGTCTGAGCCCCCGGTCCCGGCGGATCGGGGGCTCCGTGCTACCCGGGGTACACCCGGGCGCCCTACCGTGCTCCGCCGCACCCCCATACGGTGCCACCCATGACCGACAGCCTCCCCTGGGCGCGTGTGCGCCTCGTCGACCCTGACCTCCTCGGCCCTGACGTCGAACCTCGCACCTGTACATCGGGCTGCACTTCGCCGGCCGTGCTGCACTTCAGAGCCGAGTATCAGGTGGTGGGCGTGGACATCAGCCCAGACGCGGTGACTCCCCGTGACCTCCACGACGAAGTCGCGAGGGGGGAGGTGGTGACGGTCGACCAGCGTCGCGACCAGTACGTGTGCCTGGAGCATGCAGGGATGGCCGCGTATGCCGCTGCCTACGCGGCGGCGGCGGGGCCGCTGGGCGCAGTCTGAGCTGCGCACGCCGGAGCCCCCGGTCCAGCGGATCGGGGGCTCCGTGCTGTCCTCTACCGTCCGGCAATGGCGCGTTCCGCAGCGGCGACGGCAAGGAGTACCGCCCCGGCCGCGATGGGATCGCGGTGCATGCGCCCGGCGTGATGGACGGCGTCGATCAGGGCCGCCGCGACGCGCGGCTGGCTAGCGTGCCGGGCTGCGTTCAGGCACTCCTGCAAGACGGCTGGCCAGTCTGCGGTGTCTGGGGTGTCGGGCAGTGCGACCGCGTAGGCCGGTCGGAGCCATAGCTCAATGTGGTGGGCGAGGGCCTGCGGGTAGGGGCGGTGGTCGGTGGCGTGGCCGCACGTCTGGACTGGCGGGGTGGAGTGGAAGCGGCCGGGCCAGTCTCGCTGGGTGTCGGCGCGGTGGCGGGTGCAAGAGTGCACTGCGGTCTGTAGCTGGTCGCGGAGGTGGTGGGTGCGGAGGAGGGTGGCGGGCCGGGTGCAGATGCGTGTGGTGCGGGTGATTGGGTCCATGGGGTTAGCGTGCCGCTGGCTGCGGTTGGGTTCCGTTCCTGCCGCCCGCGCCTGCTGTGGCGTGGGTCACCGGGCGCGGGTCGATCCGGCCCTACGGCCGGGACGCGACACGGAGGGCGCTGGCCGAGGGGTTGAGGCGTGCCCGTACTGTCAGCCGGACACCGCGCTCGGCGTGCTGGACTAGCCGGCTTCCCGCAGGCTGGGGTGATGGAGCATGCGCCGATCGTCGTGCACCGGATCTCCCCGAGCGGGGGCCGGCGGGTCACGATCCGTGTCCGCGGGGTGGACACGATCCTCGGGGTGGCCGGGTCCGACGCGGACGTGATCGAGTTCCTGCGGCGCATCGAGGTGCCGGACCCGGACGAGCTGGTTCTCGGGGGCTCCGAGCTGATCGAGTGGCAGGCAGACGACCCGCACGTGTACGAGCCGGAGCCCGGGCCGCCGCCCGCCGACCTGCCGTGACCATCGAGCAGGACGCCGACCGACGGCGCTCCAGCCCCGCGGTCTTCAGGTGCCCCGCCCCCTGCTGCTCCGGGGCGGGGCACAGCCGTGCTCAGGCCGCGATCACGCCGGCCTCCGTCCAGAACGCGCCGCAGCCGCCGCACTGCGCGACCGGGTCGGTGCCGGCGCCGCCGTACACCTCGATGCGGCCGCCACACTGGCAGGGCCGGTCGATGGCCAGCTCCCGACGGACGTACGCGAGGTCGAGGGCCCGCTCGATGCGCTCCAGGGCGCCCTCGGCGACGCTGCGGACGCGGGCGTGCTGCGCGGTGGTGAGCGGTGTCCCGGGCCAGCGACCGCCCTGGACGCGGGCCATCAGCCACAGGGCGCTGTACGTGGCCGTGTGGTGGGGGGTGAAGTGCCAGCGTGCCCGGTCCTGTGCGTCCTCGCGGGCGATGCGGTTGCGGCGGGCCCGGTCGTCGACCGTCCAGTCCCGGGGGGCGGGGGTGATCACCGCGCGCTGGTTCGTCGCGGCGATGTCGGTGCCGAGGTGATGGAGGGCGACCTCGACGGTGCGCATCGTGTCGGCGATCCGGAGCGAGAGGGGGGCGGCGGAGGCGCCGATCTGCTCGGGGGAGCGTTCGGCGGCCCGGTCGAGGGTGCGGAGCGCGGCCTGCTCGGCGGCTTCGTGCTGGTCGAGGGCTTGGAGGTAGCCGCGGAGGCCGAGGCCGAACCCGGCGCCGGCGGTGGGGGTTTCGAGGGCGTCGGTCAGGCTGGGCCAGAGGGTGACGATGGTGCGGAGGGTGACGGCGGTGGCGGTGGTCGACATGGGGTGCTCCGGGTGCTGGTCTGGGGTTATCGTGATCAGCACCTGGGGGCGCGTCCGGCCTGGGGAGGTCTGTGGGCGCGCCCCTCGCGCATGCTCAGGCGGGCCAGCGCTCCGGCGGCTGGCTGACGCAGGGAACGGAACGCCGCTCGATGACGGGCCCTGGCGCGCTGCGCCCGGCGTCGGTGGTCGGGCGGGCGTAAACGTCGAGGGTGATCGTGTGCTCGTTGACGACGATGTTCGAGTCGATCGGCACGTCGGCCGGGTCGATGCCGTTGGTCATGAGCCAGTTAGCGACGGCGGTTATTCGGTCAGTGCTCATGGCCATGGTCAGTCCTCCCAGTGGATGTCGTGGGCGGCGAACGCGCGGACGATCGCCGGGTCGTGACGGTAGCTCTGGAGGCTGTCGAGTTCGGTGTCCCAGTCCTCGGCCTGGAGGTCGGCGATGAGCTTGGTGAGGGTCTTCTCCTTCACCTCGTCGCTGGCCCCGGCTTCGATGAGTCCGTCGGCGACGTTGTTGAAGACGCGGTATCCAGATCCCCAGCCCATGGTCACTTCCCCTTCGGCTGGTGCTTGGTGGAGGCCCAGATCAGGGCGATCAGGACGGCGGTGACGCAGATGACGATGACGCTGGTCTGGCTCATGAGCGGTGTCCTTTCCAGGGCGGGCCGTACGGGGACTGCCACGCCGGCCGGGGCCGCGGGCTGCGGGCGAACAGCGCCTGGTGCTGCTCGCGGGCGCGGGCCGTGGCCTCGCCGAGGGCCTGGAACGCGGTGACGAGGGGCGCGAAGGCCTCGACGATCCGGGCCTGGAGTTCGCTCGCCCGCTCGCGGAGTACGGCGTCGGTCTCCTGCTGGATGAGCTGCTGGTGCTCGGTGGGCAGGCCGTAGTAGAGGCTGCTGACGGCGGTGTGGGCGTCGAGGGGGTCGAGGCCGTGGCGTTCGGTGAGGCGCGCGGCGATGAGGTTGCGGGCGGCGAGGTTGGCGGGGTCGCGGTGGCTCACGGGGTGGGCTCCTTCGGTCCGTCGAGGGCGGCGAGCGTTCGACAGGGGTGGTCGACCGGCGCGTTGTCGGTGCTGCCGAGTTCGTCGGCGCTGGAGCACTCGGAGCAGATGGGTTGGGGTCGTCCGTAGGCGGTGGTGGAGCGGTGCAGCGTGCGGGCCCGTTCGATGGCGGCCTCGGCCTGCTCGGCGCGTTCGTACAGGGCTACGAGCTCGCGGTCGCTGAGCTGGTCGAGGAGCTTCCGGCCGGCGGGCGCCTGCTCCCGCTGCTTGTTGTAGTGCTCGGCCCAGGCGTGCGGGCCGACGGGCTGTGGCGTGGGGGGCTCGTCGCCCCAGTCGATCGGCGCGGTCACGGTCGGCTCCCGGTGTCGGCGGTACGGACGAGGGCGATGATCTGCCGGGCGTAGCTGAGGTAGTTGTCGCGGTACTCGGGTGTCCGGCTGCGCCACCATGCGTCGTCGGCGGGGTCCTCGACCCAGTCGGCGGCGGCGATGTGGCGGGCGACCTGCTCCTCGACGGTGATCGGCTGCGTCTTGGCGGGCTTCTTGGTCACGGCTGCCTCTGGAGGAGCGTGCGGGCCACGGCGAGGGCGGGTCCGGCTATGGAGTTCTGCCAGCCGGGGTGGGTGGTGGCGTCGAGGCGGGCGGCGTGGTCGTCCAGAAGCTCGGCGAGCGCGGGGCCGACGCCGGGGTGCACGGCGGCAATCCAGGCCGCGTTGGGCGCGTGATCGATGCCGCCGCCTTCGTACTGCTGGTGGGCGACGACGGTCCGGTCGCTGCTGCTGATCTCCCAGTTGCTCGGCTCGCCCCAGCCGTCTTCGGGCGGCCCGTAGACGACGGGCTCGGCCGTCCAGGGTCCGGCACTGGCTGCGGTGGCCAGGGCGCGCAGGTTCGCGGCTGCGGCGTGCAACTCCTCGGCGGGCGTCATCGGCTGCTCCCGTCGGTGACGAGGCGGAGGGGCGCGGGCTCGGGGTCGGACTGCTCCCAGCCGTCGAGTTCGAGGGCGTCGGCGTAGATCGCGGCGGCGTCGGCTCGGGTGATGGGGGTGGGGTCGCCGGTCCACAGGTCGGTGAGGGCGTAGGCGCGTTCGAGGGCGCGGGCTCGCAGGGCGGCGATGTCGTTGGCGGTGGTCATCGGCGGTGTCTCCTCGCGGGTCGTGTGCGGACGCGGATACGGCGTAGGCGGGCTCGTACGGGCCGGGCCCATGCCGGGGTCTGACGGCGCCTCTGGCGGGCTGCGCGATCCGTCCTGGCCTGTTGCTCGCCGTGGCGTGCGAGACGTCCCACAGCGAGGCCTGCGAGCGTGCCGAGGGCGAGCCACGTGGTGAGGCCGGCAGCGGCCCACACCCAGCCGTTCACCGTGGGCCCCAGCGGTGGACCGGAATCCCGGCGTCCTCGGCTAGTGACGCGCAGCCGGTCGCCCCGTGGGAGCCGTGCGGTCGCGGCTTCTTGCAGGTGGCCTTCGTGCACGGTCCGATGAACGCGAGCGCTTCGTCCGCACCTAGCTGGACCATGTGGGCGTTGCGGCGCGGACCGCACGAGGGCCACGAGCCGTGATCTTCAGCTGGGTGCTGCTCGATGTCGACAGGGTGACCGGCGCGCTGTGCCCGGCGGGCCCACGCATCGGCGTGGCCATCCACTCCCCGAAGTCGTCCGCGGCGGTCTTGGCAAGCGCCATGGACGATGACGAGGCGCTGGCCCGGCTGGAGTCGGGCGAGGCGCTGCTCCAGGGCGGTGTTGACGGGGCGTGGGTCCTGGGCATCCCGGGAGCCGGTGATGAGGATGCGGTACGGGCGGCCGGTCACAGCTGCTGCTCCTCGGCGGCCATGCGGCGGAAGCGGTCCAGGGCGGCCTGGTCCTCGTCGGTGAACCCGTCGCGGAGGCTCATCTCCTCGGCGGCCTGGTCGAGTGCGAAGGTGAGGAACTGGCGCTCAGCGACGCTGAACGCGGGGACCGGGCCCGGCGTGGGCGCGGCCGTCGAGGCGCGGCGGAGGAGTTCGTCGAGCATGCCGGCGGTGCCCGGGTAGCCCTTGGCGAGGATGAAGTTGCGGAGCTGGTCGCCGGGGAACCGGGTCTCGCACGTCGGGCCGCAGTGGTCGTGCTCGCCGCGGGCGTGCTCGGCGGCGGTCTCCTCCACGTCGGCCGCGTACTCCCGGTCGGCGTCGGTCAGCTCGGGCGCCGGGGCCTGCGCGTTGAAGTCGCGGTCGGCGGTGGCGAGGATCTGCCACAGCTGGCGTGCGGCCTCGCCGGCGGGTCGGGTGAGGAGTTCGCGGATCTCGCCGTAGGTGATCTCGATGTGGATGCGTTCCTCGCCGGGGCGGCGGTTCAGGTAGACGCGCTCGGGCACGGGTCCTCCAGGGTGAGTTGGCCGGCGGCGGTGATGGCGGCTCGTCGGGTGGCGGCGCGGGTCTGGGCGTGGTGCTCGCGGTCGTAGCGCAAGTGGCATGCCTGGCAGGCAGCCATGAGGTTGGCGGGGTCGCAGTTCGCCGGGTTGTGATCGAGGTGAGCGACGGTGAGGACGACGAGCGAGCCGGTCATCGGGTTGGGGCGGGCGTTGCGGGCGGCGCAACGGCCGCCGTGGCTGGTGCCGCAGCGGCCGTCGCATTCGCAGCGAAGACGGGCGCGGTCGATGCGGATGCTGCGGCTGATGTCGGGCCAGTTGATGGGGTAGCGGCCACGGTTCTCGGGGCGGATCGGCATGTGCTGCTCCTGGTCTGTGGTGTGCTGGGGGTGGCCGCCCCGGAGTCGAGCCGGGGCGGCCGTCTGCGTGGTCACGGGGTGTGCGGGTCGTCGCAGCCCTGGGCCGTGGCGGCCTCGACGGTGCGGATCGTCGTCACCCGCACCAGCCGGAAGTGGGACGTCCTACGGCTTTCCTGGTAGGCCAGTTCCTCGCGCGCTTGGCCGAGGTCGTCGTAGGCCCGGCTCCACCGCTCCCACTGCTCGACGCCGTTGCGCCGTATCTGCACCTCCCACTGGCTGTTCACCGCGTTGTCGGCGTCGAGGAGTCCGGACGGGAGGACTTCGCGGGCGGTGTAGATGGCGACGGCGAGGGTGAGTTCGTCGACCAGGGCCTCGGTGCCGCCGGGGCCGAGGTGGACCGGGGTTGTGGCGAAGGTGCGGGCGATGAGGCCCCGGAGCGGGGCGAGCGGGCTGAGCCGGGCTTCCTTCTCGTCGAGGGTTTCGGCGGGGAGGGCGTGGTCGTGGGGTGTCGGCACGGTCGGCATGAGGCTGGTCCTCGTGTTGTGTCGGGCGGTGGTCGCGGTGGCCGGCTCGGATGTCGGGCGGCTGCCGCCGATCAGGCGGCGGGGCGGGCGGCGAGCGACGACCACCAGGTCTCGCGGTCCATGGGGTTGTCGGGTCCGGGCTGGCGGCTGAAGTCGCGGGCGGCGGCAACCCGGTACTCGTAGCTGCCGTCGGGGTAGGGGCCGCGGGCTTCGAGGATTCGGGCGGTGCCGTCGGGGGTGGTCCGGCTGTTGGCCCACTGCTGGCTGATGTGGGTAACGGGGGTGCCGACGGGCTGGGTCATCGGGGGCCTTCCTGGGCGCGGGGTTGTCAGGCGGCGGGGCGAGCGACTGCTGCAGTGAGTGCGGCGGCGAGCGGGACGGGGCAGGCGTTGCCGATCTGCTGACCGATGTCGAGGCCGGCCCACGGCCAGTCGGCGGGGAAGCCCTGGAGGACACCGGCCTCCGAGTGCGACAGCCGCGGCAGGTCCCGCCCGTCGGGGTCGACGAGGCGAAGCCGGCTGATTTTGCCGGTGACGGTGAACGCGGGCTCGTCGCAGTCGCGGCGGCCGCGGTTCTTCGGGTCGCCGCCGGTGCCGTAGTTGGAGATCGCGGTGAACGGGCCGCGGTCGGGGAGGGCGTCGGCCATGGACACCCAGTGCAGGAGGCTCGGGTCGCCGTCGCTGCGGGGGATGCCGCGCCGGTACGGGCGGTGCGTCGGCGCGGGCAGGGCGACGGGCTGGCCGTGGCGGGCGATGAGGACGGCGCGGCGCCGGGTCTGGGGCAGGCCGTACTGCTCGGTGCGCAGGATGCCGGTGGCCGTCCCGTAGCCGAGGCTCTCCAGTACCGCGGCGTAGGCGGCCCAGATGGGCAGGACGGCGGGGACCTGCTCCAGGACGATCGCCTTGTACGGGCGGCCGGCGGCGTGGGCTTCGAGGGTCCAGCGGAGGGGTTCGAGGACGAGGGCGGTGCGCTCGTCGGCTCCGGCCGGGGCGTGGACACGGCCGTCGGCTCCGGCCTGCTTGACGGCGTGGACGATCCGGTCGAGTTGGGCACGGCCGGTGCCGGGGCCGGCGACGGTGAACGTCTGGCAGGGCGGTCCGCCGGCGAGCGCGTTGGCCTCGGGGAAGTCGGCCGGCCCGTAGGCGCGGACGTCGCCGTGGA
This sequence comes from Streptomyces sp. NPDC058674, assembly GCF_042716505.1. Taxonomy (NCBI): domain Bacteria; kingdom Bacillati; phylum Actinomycetota; class Actinomycetes; order Kitasatosporales; family Streptomycetaceae; genus Streptomyces; species Streptomyces sp. NPDC058674. The sequence continues at coordinate 34,454 of NZ_JBHXSC010000002.1, read as the reverse complement.
CGGTGGCCAGTCCGGCAGCGAGGCGGGTGGCGACGGCGTTCGCGTCGTACTCGATGCCGACGCTTGGGGCGCCGGTGAGGTGGGCTCCGTGTCCGAGGCCGCCGGGGCCGGCGAAGAGGTCGGTGAAGCGGAGGGCGGGGCTGGTCATCGGGGGGCCTTCCTGGGCGCGAGGGCGGGCGGGAACCGGGGGCCCGGTCAGGCGGGGGCGGGGAACGTCCAGACGATGGGCTCGTCATGGGGGGCGGGGGGTTCTGCGCGGAGGCACCATCCGCAGTTGCACCGGTGCTCGGCGAATTGCTGGGCGCCTTCGTCGTACTGCTCGGCGGCGGCGCCTTCGGGGAGCGGGCCGTTCCAGAGGTTGTCGGCGCGTTCGGCGGTGATCTGGGCGCGGAGGCAGCCGATCATCCGTTCGAGGCGCCTGACGCTCTCCTCGACGATGTCGGGGTGTTCCTTGAGGTAGCCGCGGATTTGGGTGTCGGACCAGTCGGTGATCGCGGTGTGGGCGGCGGCGGTGAGTTCGAGCATCTTGTTGTTGACGTCTTCGTGCCTCATTGGGATGGCCTTTCAGGTGGCGTCGGGGTGGCTGCCGGTGGTGGGGTCGGCGTCGGTAGTTGAATGTGGAACGAGGTGGACAGGTGGACAAGGTGGACGCGTGTCCACCACCCCCTGTCTCGCGTAACACGTGAAAGAGGAGATGTCCTTTTTCTTATAGTTAGTTCGCATATTTTTGAGGCTCGTTTTCCCGAGACAGGGGGTGGTGGACAGATGTCCACCTGTCCACCTCGGGGGAAAAGGTGGACGTGGACACGGGCTTGTCCACCTTCGATTAGTCCGTTTTGATGCAGATCCGGTCTCCCTCTTCGAAGACCCAGCCCCGCGCGACCGCGAGCGACACCGCCTTGTCGGCGACCGGCCGGTCCCGGGAGGCGAGGGCCTTCTTCAACCCGCCGTACGTGACGCCTCCGACCGTCGAGGCGTGACGGCGGACGAGATGCGCGACGCGTTCGAGGGTGAGGTCGGCGTCCTTCTTCGCCACGTGGGACCGCAGCTCGGCGTGGACCTTCGCGTCCTCGGTGCGCTGCCGTTCGGCCGCGGCCTCACGCTGGGCGCGCAGGACGAGCGCGTCACGGACCTTGCAGGACGAGTCCCACGCGATCTCGGCGAGCTCCCAGTCCTCTTCGGTCACCGCGTACCGGCCGCCGTCGAGGAGCGCGAACATCGCGGCGAGCTTGACCTTCATCAGGCCGGCGTGGCCGTCGAGTTCGGCGACCTCGATCTCTCCGCGTCCGCGGGCGACACGGTCCTGCCACAGCATCTTGCGGATGCGGTCGGGGAAGGTGATGTCGATGGGCCGGTCGGGGCGGTGGCGGCCGGGGTGCGGCTCGATGGGGCCGGGCCACGGCGGGGGCTCGTCGGGGATGGCCGGGTCGTCGGCCCAACCCCAGTAGAAACGCTGGGGGGTACCGGTGTGGGCGTCGGCGAGGAGGACGGTGGCGATGGACGGCTGGAACCCGGCGAGGAGGCCGAGGCTGTACGAGCCGGGCGCGATGTACCGGGTCCGTTCCTCGGAGGCGTTGGTCTGGCCGAGGGCCTCGCCGATCGCGGCGCGGCGGAGGGTCTCGCCGAGGATGGACCCGGAGCGTTCGGCGAGCTTGGCGAGGGTCTGGCCTTCGTCGACGTAGAAGAACGCGTTGTGGCGGGTCTGCTTGCGGACCTTCGCCATGACGGGGTCGCCCTTGTAGGGGCCCTTCTGGTGGAGTTCGCCGGTCGCCTCGTCGATGGTGCCCATGAACGCTTCGGCGATGCCTTCGCCGGTGCCGATGGGTAGGCCGTCGCGGAAGTCGTCGTCGGGCGGGGCCATGAGGTCGCGGACGCAGCCGGCGGAGATGGACTTGCCGGCGCCGGAGGTGCCGACCATGGCGGCGAACACGTTGAGGCTGGCGCGGCCGCCGATGCCGGTGACGGCGCGGATGTGGTGGGACAGCATTCCGGAGAGGCGGGCGAGGGTGCTGTAGAGGACGAGGTCGCCGGAGCAGCCTTGGGAGTGGGCGGCCTGCCGCATGTGCTGGAACACGGGGCGGGCGGCCCAGAACGATTCGGGCAGGAGCCCCGGCCGCCGGGTGGTGGCCTCCGCGGTTTCGGGCTCGGGGTCCGGGTCGGGTGCTTCGTCGGGGTCCGCGATGACTTGCCAGATGTCTTCGGCCGGGGCCTTCTGGGCGGGCGGGTTGCAGCGGCGGCGAAGCTCGGTGAGCGCCGCGGTGGGCAGGGCGCGGGCGGCGGAGCGGGCGTCTTGGTCGAAGGCGGCACGCAGTGCGTCGAGGGCGGCCTCGCGTTCGTCGCCGTTGTAGTGGATGTGCGCCCAGAGGGTGGGCACGGTCAGCTTCCTGCCAGACGCCTGCTGTCCGACGGGGAGGCCTGAGCGTTCGGACCAGTTGACGGCGACGTGGTCGTCGCAGACGAGGCTGTACTCGCTGTCCGCGGAACCTTCGGCGCCGGCGGGGCGCAGCCACTTCTGCCGGCCGTCGGGGGCGGTGTCGCGGTACGTCCATCCCTGGGGTTCGAGGATGTCGCGGAAGGTGAGGGTGGCGGCGAGGATGTCGAAGATGCCGGTGCCCGCGGGGCGCAGGTGGGTGGGCCGCGCCGGGGCCGGGGCGGCGGTGGGGCGGCCGACGCGCTCGTCCTGCCGGGCGCGCTTCTCGGCGGCGGCCTTGTCCAGGGTGCAGCGTGCGTCTGGCTCCAGGCGGGTGATGGCCTCGCGCATGACGGCCAGGTCGATGGGCTGGCCGGTGCCCTGGTAGCTGGTGGAGGGGCGGGCGCCACCGCCCTTGCGGTTGACGGTGCCGGGGACCCGCATGAGCCGGTCGAGGTTGCCGACCTGGGTGTCCCAGGTGCAGCCGTAGTTGTAGGCGGCGGCGCCGAGGACGGTCTGGAGGGCGGACGTCATCTGCTCGACGGTCGCTCGGTCTTCGTCGGTGATGACGTGGGGTTCGGCGAGGGTCCAGACGGGGTTGCAGCCGCCGCCGGTGTCGACCCAGCCGGACGGTTCGGGGAGGCCGCTGGCGGCGACGATCTCGCGGACGTGGTCGGCGTCGATCGGGTGCGGCATCTCGTCGGGGCCCGGCTTGTGGCCTACGTGTCCGTAGTCGCCGTCAGCCCACAGCCAGGTCATGGCGTGCGCCAGGTCCTTGCCGCCGCGCCCTTTGGTGGGGTGCTCGCGCAGGGTGGTGACCTGGGTGTAGATCCCCTTCGGGAGGCGGGCGTCGAGCTCGGTGACGTAGCGGACGGCGGCGGCGATGCCGACCTCGTCGGTGGTGAAGCGGCGGCCGGCGAATCCGTCGGCGTCGGAGCAGACGCTGAGGAGACCGGGGGCGCCTTGGTAGTGGTAGGTGAGGGAGGCGCGGACGAGGTCGATGTTCGCTGCCTCGTGCGGCGTCTGGGCTGCCGTGCTCACTTGCGCCCCTTGATGATGTCGTCGGCGATGTTGGTGATGGCGGTGACCCACTGGTGTGCGGCGGCGCGGATGGTCTGGGCGGAGGGCTGCTCGGCGAGGTGAGCGCGGATGGACTGCAGCTCCAGGTGGTCCTGGCCGGGGGCGGGGTGGCAGTGGGGGCATTCGAGGTCGCCGCGGATGCTGGCCTGCGTGATCTGGATGCGGGCGGTCTCGGCGTTGGCGGCGGCCAGGGGGGGGCCGAGGGGTGTGCGGGGGGTGGGCCAGGCGCCGGGCTGGGCGTGGGCAGGGGCGTCCGCCGGGTGCGGGTCTTGGTGGCGGGTGACCTTGTCCACGGGGCTCCTCAGAACAGGGTGGTGGGCTCCGCCGGCGGGCAGCGGTGCTCTGTGACGTGGTCGAACGGGCACTGCTGTGGGTGGTCGCGGCCGGTCCAGGTGAGGCGGCGGGCGGTGTGCTCGCGGTCTCGGAGGCACCAGATCAGCCGGTTGGGTTCGCGTACCGCGGCCTGCTCGGCCGGGGTGAGCGGCGTCAGGTCGGCGGTGATGGTGAGTGCGGCGATCGTCCCGACGAGCTGGCGAAGGATGGGGGCCCGGCAGCGCGGGCACCGGGAGTCGACGGTGCCTGCGCTGCCAGGCCGGCTCATCAGGCCGGGCTGCCGTTCATGACCGGCTGCTCGATCTGCTCTCCGATCGCGGTGACGACGTCCGCGAACGCGGTCCGAAGGGTGTCGCCGGGCCGCTCCAGCTTGTAGCCGATGCGGAGTTGCTGGTCCGTGATCCGGTACCGCAGGCGGGCGGTGAGCCGGTAGCCCTCGCTGCCCTCGAACGGGATGAGGCCGACGACGAACGTCTCCGGGATGGTCAGGTCACCGCGCTGGCCGGCCTTGGCGGTGGTGTTCTCGACGTACTTGAACTGCCGCTCGCCGGTGGCCAGCCGGGTACCCGACTGGAAGTCCACCTTGGTGGCCGCCTGGATGGACTGGGCGATCTCCAGCATGGTCGCGGCGGCCGGGTCGAGGAGCTCGGGGAGGTGGTCCTCCAGGAACTCGGCGAACTGCTCCTGCCCCATCAGCTTGCCGTCGGAGGCGAGCCACTGCTCCCACGCTTCGGTCTTGCGGAGGGACAGCAGCAGCCGGTGCCCGGACCAGCGCGGCATGTCGGCGGTGTGGGCGTCGAGGACGGCGGTGACGGTGAGCCGGTCGGCGTCGGCGTACACCTCGGTGTCGTCGTCGGAGTGCTTGGCGAAGTAGGCGCCGAAGGAGGTGGTGTCACGGACGGTGGTGGTGCCGTGCTTGCGGGCCGGGATGCCGGTGTGCTCGGGGCCGGTGAGGTCGACGTGGCTGATGCCGGCCTGGGTGCGGACGACGTAGTACGAGCCGGGGTCCAGGGCGACGGGGTCGGTGGCCTGCTGGGCGATGTCGATGACGGACTGGATGCCGTCGAGCTGGTCGGCCGGGGCGGTGGTGTAGCGAGTCGTCATGATCAGGCGTCCTTGTACTTGGGGGCGGCGGGGGCGGGGCGGAAGTCGATCTGCATCTGGCGGGGGTCCTCGCGGACCGGGTTGCCCTCGTCGTCGAGGAAGTAGAGGGACTTGACCGGGGTCGGCTTCGGGGCCTTGACCGCGGACTCGACACCGATCGGCATCGGCGCGGACTCGACGCCGTTCGCCGGGGGTTCGACGACGATCGTGATGGTGAGCTGGCCCTTCTTGCCGTGGGCGCGGACCGCTTCGAGGAGCTGGTGGAACTCGGCGGACAGCTCTTCGGCGGTGCGGCCGTTGAGGTGGCCGGCGAGCCAGGCGGCGAGGTCGGCGGTCTCGGTGCGCTCGGAGGTGGTGTCGGTCATGCGGCTTGTGCTCCTCGGCTGGTGGTGTGGTGGATGGCGTGGTGGTGGGCTCGGGCGGTCGCGAGGAATTCCAGGACCGTGGCCAGGCCCGCGACTTCGGGTGAGGCGTACCGGCAGGGCCGGCATTCGTAGCGGGCGCGGGGCGGCTGGACCCAGGTGACGCCGTCGGGGAGGCGGCGACCGCAGTCGATGAACAGGCCGCCGGTCATGACCGGCCCGACCGGGTCGACCGGCGCGGCGGGCGCGGCGGGCGCCAGCCGGACGGGTACGGCTGTCGTCGGGGCGGTGCGGGGCCGGGGTGTGGGGGCGTGGGTGGTGCAGTGCCAGCCGCCGGGGTAGAGGCGGACGGCGCCGTCGTGGCCGTCGCCGGGAATGTCGCACGGCCGGCCGGTCACGCCGCCTTCCCGAGGCCGTGACGGAGCAGGGCTCGAATCTGGCCGTCGGCCAGGTGCTCCGCGGCAACGCACCCCAACCGGCTGCACCGGACCTTGACGAAGCCCTCCGGTCGGCGTCCGTGCCCGATCTCGAACGCCAGCTGCGCCGGAGTGAGGACCCGGCCGGCGACGGAGATTGAGGTCTTCGCCGACAGCCAGCGGACGTGGCCTTGGTCGTCCTGCTCGGTGCGGTCCAGGTAGGCGGTGACGAGGACGTCCTGCGCGGACTTCTTCTCGCGGCCCTTGAGGTAGGCGCGCAGCTCCTCGGGGTCGTTCAGCTTCTTGGAGTGGTTGCGGCGGATGCTGCGGCGCTCGAACTCGTCGAGGCCGCCCCAGATCCCGAACTCCATGTTCTGGGTGAGCGCCCACTCGGCGCACGCCATCCGGACCGGGCAGAACCCGCAGAACTCCTTGGTCCGTTCGGTGACGGCTCGGAACGGGGCGGTGGTGCCGACGGGGAAGAACTCGGTGTCGGCGTCGGGGATCTGGCGGCAGAGCGCCCGGTCGCGCCAGTCGGTCTGTCGGCCGGTGCCGATGAGGGGGCGGGCGGGGGCGGTCATGCGGCACCTCGCAAGGGGGTGGCGGTACGGGCGGTGAGGCGCTGGCGTTCGCGGTGGGAGAGGCCGCCCCATACGCCGGCGGGCTCGTTGTTGGCGAGGGCGTAGTTGAGGCAGTCCCGGCGGACGGTGCAGGCGAAGCAGACCTGCTTGGCCGCGGTGGTGGAGCCGCCCTTGTCGGGGAAGAACTCCTCGGGGTCGGTCTGAGCACAGATGCCGTCGGCTATCCAGGCGGGCATGGGCGCGATCACCGGGCCACCGCCGGGGTCGTCTCAGGCCAGGCCACGCTGTCGAGCGCTCGGGTGTGGGTGGCGGGCATCTCGGCTACCGGGTAGCCGAGCCAGTGCGCGCCGAGGCAGGCCATGGTGACTGCGTCGGCCTTGTCGTAGCGGGCGCTGGCGCCGCCATCGCAGTCGACACCGAACCAGGTGCGGACACCGTCCCGGACCTTGCCCTTGTTGGCGTTGCCGTCGCCGGTGGCGTAGACCGCGCGGACCTTGGGAGGGCAGACGGCGTAGGGGAGGTTCCGGCGCCACAGGTCGTGGGTGATCATCCACCACAGGCCGCCGAGTTCGTGGTGCCCGGCCTGGGCGCCGTGCCCGTACGACGGGCCTTCGACGACGACGAGGTCGGCGGACTTGGTGCGGTCGTAGATCTCCATGCGAAGCCATGACAGCCGCCGGTGGCCCTTGTGCTTGGACCGGAGAACCTCGGCCCAGTCGACACCCGCCACGCCGGTGGAGGTGAGGGACAGGTCCAGCCCGATCACGAGGGGGCGGGGGCCCGTCCCGGCCGGAGGGGCCGGGCCGGGGGCGGCGGGCGCCGGGTCGAAGAGGGTGGGGGAGGTCATGCTCCGACCTCCGTGATCGTGCGGCAGGTCCAGCAGCGGAGGCGGCCGTCTGCCTGCACGGCGTGGTACTGGCGTCGGTCCTCGGCCGGGCAGTGCGCGAAGGTGCCGGGCTCGGCGTCCATGGACAGGCCGATCAGGGGGGCCGGGACGGCGGCGCGGTGGCGGCCGGACGGGACCAGGGACCGCAGTGCGGCCAGCGTGCCCTTCACGCGGCCACCGCCGTCAGGGGGTGCGCGCAGGTCGTGCAGACCAGGCTCATGTTTGCGTCCTGCAGGAGTTCGAGGCGGTCGGCGAGGAGCGTCCGCGCCGCCTCGGAGGCGGCGAGCGCTCCGGCTGGGACGTAGCCGCCGCTCGAGGGGCGCACGGCGACGGGCGTGGGCCGGGCCGACAGGGTGGCGACGAGGTTGATCAGCTCGTCGTTCTTGGCGGTCATGTCGCGGAGGCTGCGGAGCAGCTGCCCGTTCTCGTTGAGGAGTTGGCCGTAGTCGTTGATCTGCTGCTCGCGCTGGCGGCGTCGGGACTGTCGCATCACAGGTCTCCGTCCTGCTGGTGGGGGATGAGCGGCCACTCGCCGCGGACAACCGCCTTCGGGTCCTTGCGGCGGAAGTACTCCTGCAGACCGGCCGCCTGCTCCGCGGCCCACGCCTGCTGCTGGTCGTGCAGCGTCGCCAGCGGCAGCGCAGCCATCTCCGGCCGGCTCGACCCGATCCGCCACGCGACCCGGCACGCGGCGACAGCGTCCGCGTCCGCGGTGTGGGCGTCGCCGATCGGGACGCCGTAGTGCGCGCACAGGTCGGTCAGCTTGCGGCCGCCCTTGCGGTACCGGTCGACGTGCTTGTCGATGACGTACGGGTCGATGACGGGGAACCCGGCCGGGAGCGGCGCTAGTCCGTACCGGCGGGCCTCCCGGTCGAGGAGGGTCAGGTCGTAGCGGGCGTTCATCGCGACGACCGGGACCCCGGCGGCGATGACCTGCCCGAGCGCGGCGAGGACGTCGGCGACGACCTCGGCAGCCGGCTTGCCCTCGGCCTGGGCGCGGGCGGTGGTGATGCCGTGGACGTTGCTGGCCTGCTCGGGGATGGCGATCCCCGGGTCGGCCATCCACGACGCGGTGACGGTGGGCTGTCCGCCGCCGCACTGGACGACGCAGGCGGTGACGATGCGGTCGTTCTCGACGTCGATGCCGGTGGTCTCGAGGTCGAAGCCGGCCATGCGGCCGAGGTGCCAGCTCACGCGCCACCGCCCGCGCGCTCGCCGTAGATCCGCCGGCCGAGGGAGTCGAGCGTCTCCTGCTCGCCGACCTCGTTGACGACCTTCGTGCTCATCATCCGCAGGTTGTTGAGCTCGTAGCCGATCTGCTGCAGACGGCCCTGGCTCGTCTTCTTGTCGAGGATCTCGTCGCGGTACGAGTCCGCCGACCGGGCCGGGGCTTCGTTGCCGCGCTCGACGTACGAGGCGTCGGGGTCCTTGTCGTGCGTCGGCGTCAGCCCCGACGTCAGCAGCAGCACGCGCAGCGCCACCGACTGGGCCTTCGCCGTCGCCTTGTCCGCGGAGTCGAGGGCTTCGCCCTGCGTCTGCAGGGTGAAGTGGTCACCTTTGGGGCCGACGATCTGCCACGTGACGGTGGCGGTGCACTCGTGCATCTTGCTGCCCTTGGACGTCGTGGTGTCCCGGTAGGACGCCTCGACGTGGACGGGCAGGACGTTGATGCCGTGCTTGAGCGTGACCGGCCCGAAGGTGTTCACCACGGTGTCGACGCCACGGAAGTTGAAGCGGGTACCGCCGCCGTTGTACTGCTCGCCCTTGGCGATGGCGCGGATCTCCTTGCGGACCCGCAGCCAGGCGAGGTGGACGGGCACCATCTCGGGGTCGTCGTCGCCCGGCTCGTACCCGGCCATCGGGTCCGGCGCGGGGAACTGGTCGACGTACTCCTGCGGCAGGGCCAGGTCGTCGGTCTGTTCGGTGGTGCGGCCGGCGGCGGCCGCCGCCCGCTCAGCGAGAGTCGTCATGCGTTGTGCTCCTCACGAACCGTGCGGGGGATGTTGATCTGGCGATACGTGCGGTCCTCGACGCAGTCGGCGTACGCCTCCGGCCACCGCTCGGCGAGCCGTTTCACGTCCGCCCACTCCTTGGACCGTTCGTCGAGCGACACGTGGACCCGGTCCAGGACCGTGGCCGCCTCCGCCCCGCCGAGCCCGGCGAGGATGCGGGCCTTCGCGGCCTTCTTCCGCCGCTCGGCCGCGGCCCAGTCGTTGTGGGCGTCGAGGTAGTCAGCGACGGCGTCCTGCGTGTCGACGTCCCGGGTGATGTCCACGACCCCGGCGCGCTCCGGGTGGAGCCGCTCGTACAGGTCGAGGAGGACGTCCGGATCGGCGTCGGCCCCGAGGACGGGCGGCCGTCGGTCGGTGATCTGCTGCCAGGCCAGGGCGCCCGCGGTCCGGAGGTCGGCGATCAGGTCGGCGTGGTCGGCGACCCGGACGACGAACTGGCGGAGCTCGTTACCGCCGAGGCGGATGGCCGCGTGGATGTGGTCGAAGCCGCACACGTCGGCCTGCCACAGCGTCTGCACGAGGACGTCGTCGGCGACGCCCTTGCGGAACTGGCCGGCCTTCATCTTGTCGCGGCACTTGATCTCCACCGCGCATTTTTCCCGGCCGTCGGCGAGCGGGCATTCGAGGACGCGGCGGTCGAGGGTGCACATCTGCCACGGCCGCTCCACGTTCGCGACGAGGCCGACGCGGCGGACAACGGACCGGTTGCGGCGGGCCCACTCGCGGGCGATGCCCTCCTCGTCGATCCGTCCCCACAGGGCGGGTTCGGAGTCGTCGCTCTCCAGGGGGAGGCCGCCGGTCTTGTCGTGGTAGACGGAGAGGGCGTTGCCGTACTTGCTGATGCCGAGGACGGCGGCGATGTCGGAGGAGCCGAGTCCGAGGCGGCGGGCGGTGAGCCAGTCGGTGCGGTCGGCGTCGGCGGAGAGGATGAGGCGGCCGGTGGGTGTGACCCGGCGGCCGGCGGCCGGGGTGAGAACCACCCCGGCCTGCGCAGCGTTCATCATCGGGCGCCCCCAGCTGCGACAGCGAGAGCGAGAGCGAGGGTGGCGTGGACCTGGGCCCTGGCCACCAGCAAAGCGCATTCGTCTACGGGCATGGGGTGCCCGTCGCGGGTCACGGGGCGGCCGGACGCGGTGGTGAACGAGGTGTCGGACAAGAGCCGTTCGGCCTCGCGGTAGTGCTCGGGCCCGGTCATCGACCCTCTCCAATCAGGCGGTACCGGCGGCCGTTGTCCGAGCCCTGCCGGGACAGCAGTCCCTGCGCGGCCAGCCGCTCCAAGTCGTCACGGACGGTCTTCCGGCACGTCGCCACACCGTGGGCGCGGCAGTACTGCCACACCTCGCCGGTGCCGAGGAGCCGGGTCGGCTGCTGGAGGAACAGGGTGTGGATGGTGCGGGTCCGGGTGAAGGCGCTCACGCTGCACCTCGCTGATGCGGGATGTGCCGCCCGCCCGCGGCCAGCAGCTCCGCCGCGAGCCGGGATACGGCCGGCCCGTACACCGGGACCCGGGACGACACGGCCTCGGTCATGTCCTGCACGAGCTGCTCGTACGCCAGGACCCCGGCGGCTTCCTGCTCGCGCTTCTCGGTCGGAGTCTGTTCGGCCAGCTCGTCGAGCCGCTCCCGCCAGGCCGGGGTGTCGGTGGAGAGGAGGAGTTCCAGCAGGTCCTGCACCACGTACGTGGTGAGCGCGGCCATGTCGAGGGCGACGCCGCCGGGGATGGCCTTCACGTAGATCGGGATGGGGCCGGGGATCGGCTTCGGGTCAGCGGGCATCGGGGCCGCCCTTCGTGTGGATGCGGTCGGACGGGCGGAGGGTGCAGCGGCGGCAGCGGGTGTGCGGGGTGCTCGTCCACGACGGGACGACACGGACCGGGTCGCCCTGGTGAGGCGTCTCCGCCTCGTGGTCGCAGCCGGGGCAGGAGTCCTGCATGAGCACGTAGCCGTGGGCGCAGAGCACCCGGATGCGGTCAGCCACGGGGCACCTCCGGGAGGTCGCGGCCGAGGCGGTAGGCGTGGTGCTCCGGGCCCTCGTGCGGGGCGTCGGCCGGCGCCGCCCGACGGATCGCCTCGACCTCGTTGCGAATCCCGATCGCCGTCGTGGCGTCGGCCTCGCACTGCCAGCCGTTCGCGCTGATCCGGTGCACGGCGATCCCAGCCGCGCCACTCGTCCGGTCGAGTTCGCGCCGCAAGCTGTCGCCCTTGTCGATCGCGCGGACCCGCAGGTCATCGACCGCAAGGACTTCGGCCTCCAGCTCCGCCACCCGGGCCTCAGCCGTGTCGGCGCGCTTCCGCTGCTCCTGGGAGATCCAGTTCAGGGTGTCCGCCCGATGCTTCTGCGCAGCCAGGCAATCGCGCAGGTGCCCGATCTGGTCAACGGCGTCCCAGGACCTGACCGGTGCGTCACCGAAAGCCGCGGCCTCCAGCTCGGACACCCGGGCCAGCAACTCGGCGACCCGCTTGCGGTGCCACTCCAGCTCGTCGCAGGGCGGGCTCAGCAGCCAGCAGTGCCCGGCGTGAGGCTGAGGCGTGTCCTTCCACGGCTCGCCGCACGTGCAGCCGCTGTGTTGCGCTGCGAACTCCCGGGCCCGAATGCACCACGAGCTGTGGGGAAGGACGCATCCCTCGCCGTCGCAACCGCGGGCGGACGTTTCCAGCTCGGCCACGCGGGCTGTCAGCCGGACCAGCTCGTCCGCGGACTCCTGGGACTGGAGCATCTGCGCCGCCTCCAGGTCGTACGCAAAGCTGGACGGCAGCGTCTTGCCCTGCTGCATCGAGCCGAGGATGACGCTGGCCGCGGCGTCTACGCGCTTCGGGTTCATGCCGCACCGCCCCACGTCGGCATCGGGATGCCGCGCTCGGCGCGGAACTCCTCGATCGCCTTGCCGCAGCACACCGGCTCGCCCTCGACGCTCGACTCGTCCACGTTGGTGGAGAAGTCGGCCGCCTCGTCGGCGGTCAGTTCCTCCCACAGCAGGTCGCAGTGCGAGCACGTGTGACGCTCGCTGCACAGCACCCGCCCCGCCCGGACGTGCGGCCGCTTCAACAGCTCGACGAGGAGCTCCTCGCACCGGCGCCGGTAGTCCCCGTCCACGTCCTTGCTGGCGAGGCGGTCGGACATCGAGACCCAGCCGAAGTCACCGAGACGCTGCGGAGCGATCACCATCTCGAACGGCTCGCCCGTGAGCTGGCCCTCCAGGCCGTCGAAGCCGAGGGCGCTGATCGGGATGTGCGTTGCGCGGGGCGCGATCTCGATGATCACGCGCCAGTCGTCGCGGTAGGTGCGCTTCATGCCGCCACCTCCGCCGGGCTCGTCGCCACCAGCTCCAGCAGCGCAACCGCCTCCACCGCGGTCACACCGTCCGACCAGTCATCGACGTGCCGCTCCAGCGACAGCACGTCCCGCCACACCGGCCCGTCGTCCAGCGACAGGGCCAGGAAGTTCACGGCCTGATCAGCGAGCGACGACGTTCGCTGCGGCGAGCCCGTCGCCGCGGCCCGGATCGCACCGACCACAGACATCGGACGGACGCACAGGGGGACATCGAGATCGTTGTGGCCGAGGGCATCGAGGACGTAGTCGCCGTGGTGCAGACCGACCCGGGCGATGACACGGGCGGCGGCGAGGAGGACGCCTTCAACGGTCGTCGGGGCGGCCGGCCGGACCGGCAGGGCGACGCGGATCGTGCGGCGGGAGCCGTGGGGGAGATCGGTGGGGTTAGGCTTGTGGTTCACGGTGTACCTCTCGTTGTTGGTGGTGAGGGGTGTGCCGAGGGGCTGTCCCGGATGGCCGTCCGGTGCGGCCCCGCATTCGTTGCTCAGGCGGCGGAGGACTCGTCCGCCGGCCCGGCCTCGTACTCGGCGATGACCCGGGCGGCCTTCTGTGCCTTCTCCGCCTGCGCGGTCTCGCGCTTGAGGCGGCGCGCGGCCGCGCTGCGGCGGGCCAGCTCGGTGTAGTGCGCCTTGCGGAGCGATTCGGCGATGGCCGAGATTTGCTCGTCGCTGGCGTCCGGGTGCTTGGTCCTGGCCGCCTCGATGAAGCGGGTGTGGTGGCTGGCCTTACGGGCGGCGGCGGTGCGGCTCGCCCGGTCTGGCGTGTTCGCCCAGCTCATGTGAGCCGCGTACCGAAGCTGCATCGATCGTTCGCTCGTGTTCATCCCGATCCTTCCTGTGAGTGCCCACGCCCATGGGCGTGGGCGATGAGGCCTGAAAAAGTGCGCCCTCATGTACGCCCAGGTGGGCGGCTATGTGCGCGGCGATATGGCGGTCGATAGTCGGTCGATCCCCGGAGAGGAGCGCGTACACCTTGCTCCGCGACAGTCCGACCGTGGCCGCCAACTCGACTGCGGTGACTTCCCCGTTGGGCGCCCACTCCATGAGGAGGCGGAGCAGTTCGGGGCTGGTCAGATGCAGCCTGGTGTCGGGCACGAAGGACCTCCGTTGCGCTGCCCACGTTCGTGGACAAGAGAGAGTCAAGCACACCGCAAGAACGCTGTCCACGATCGTGGGCAGGTTTCTCTTCGGTAATTTTCGGCCGCTCTTCAGGCTCGCGTGAGTGAATCCGCCCTCGATCGTGGACAATGGCGGCTGACGCGGAAATGGTTGTACGGCCTGACCAGGGATTTCCGTGTCTCAACCACATGAGGGGTGTGGACATGGGGCAAGGAGAGGTAGCCACGGTGCCCGAGCAGCGCGACGCACTAACCGAGCTGGTGCGCCAGTACGTCGGCACCGGTCGCCGCTGGAGCACCCGCACCTTCGTCAGCGTCGCTGTGGACCCGGACACCGGATGGGCGCCAAGCAAGAGCCTGCTTGCGAAGATCATCGCGGGCCAGGGGTACACCATCACCCCTCAGCTCGTGTCCGCCCTCGCCGCCGGATTCGACCTGCCCCGCGAGGTGGTGGCCGCCGCCGCCCACTTCCAGACCATCGGGTACGAGTCGCGCGAACTCGCCGGGTCCACCGCCGCGAAACTCCTGCGCCGGCTGGACGCGGACGATCAGTCTCTCGCCGCGGGCGTGGCGGAGCGCTGGGCCGCCGAGTCCGATGACTGACGGCGTGTTCCAGAACGGTCACGGTCTGCCAATTCTCTGGCGAAGTGTGGTGACGTACTGCGCCAATGGTGTTCCAGAGCGTATTGTGGCCTGACCTCGCGCTTTTCGAACGCTCTTGCGAAACCGGCATGTCCGGGCGCGGCGGGAATGGGGGCCATGTGGTAGATGTGCGGGCAGAGAGCGCAACCCTCGACAGGGGAGTGCCCATGATGTGGCGTGACGGCCGCGTGATCCGCATGGCGTACGACCCCGACCAGATCGAAGAAGCCGCGGCACTGGCGATGCTCTGCATCAACCTCCCGCGGCTCCTCGAAGACGGCATCAACGTCCTCCACTGACCGCCCCATCCGGCGGCCGGCTACCCAAGCCGGTCGCCGGGGCTCAGCCTCTTGTGCGCCTCCCGCGCCCGCTCGCTACCCGCCGACGCCGCGTACCGCATCAGCATCTGCCGGGACCGCCAGCCCGTGATCCGCATGAGGTCGTCCTCGTTCCCGCCGCCCACCTTCCATTGGTGCGCGAACGTGTGCCGGAACTGGTGCGGGTGCAGCGGCGCGATACCTGCCTCGGCGCAGCGACGCTTCAGCATCGTCCCCACACCCCAAATCTGCAGCCGCTGCCCCTTGTTGCGGTCACCCCACCACAGCCACATGTCGTCATCCAGAGCCTTGCCCTTGTGCTTCGCCGCGGCCCGCAGGTATCGGTCCAGCGCGGTCGCGCATGTCCGACCGAAGGGGACGGACCGGAAGCGGTCGTTCTTGCCGAGCACCTGAAGGACGTTCAGGTCGAGGTCCAGATCAGCAACCCGCCGGTCGGTTAGTTCCGAGAGGCGGACGCCGGTGTCGAGGAACAGCAGCAGGAGCGCGGTGTCCCGCCGGTCTGCGTACGACGTCCCCTTGCACACCTTGAAGAGCTTCGTGAGTTCGGCCTCGGAGATGACGGGCACCTCCTTCTCGGTCACGGTCGGCGGCTTCATCGTCCGCATGGGTGATCGGTCCAGCTCCTCCTCTTCGACGAGCCAGTTGAAGAAGGTCTTGAGGCTGCGGAAATACTGGTGCGCCGTGGACGGGGAGGTCCGGGCCAGCGTCGCCGAGATGAAGGCCTCGACGTGTTCACGATGGATCTCGTCGATCGAGGTGGGGGCGAGGCGACTGTCCTCGTCGGCGGGCTGGTAGCCGGCCTCCTCATCGAGGAGGTAGGAAGTGAAGAACCGGGCAGCCTTGGCGTAGACGTTGATCGTATTGGCGGAGACATTCCTGGAGCGCAGGGACCGCAACCAGGAGGCGGACAAGGGCGCGAGGTTGAACCGATCTGTCATCCACCCAAGATGCGCCCACGATGGTGGGCAGTCAAGGCACTTGGCGCGGCAGCGATGTGCATCCAGCCAAGAAGAAAGCTGACCAGCGTTTTGGCTGGTCAGCTTAGGGAAGTGCCCCCGGCAGGACTCGAACCTGCGGCCAAGTGCTTAGAAGGCACCTGCTCTATCCACTGAGCTACGGGGGCCGGAAGGTGGCCGTGGTGGGCCTGGAGCCCCCGGTGGGGGTGGGACTGCGGTCCGTGCCGGGTCAAGGATAGGGCTCCGGTCGCCTTGTCCCGGTTGCTTCACCCGCGTGCCACGATGTGGAGGTTCGGTGAAGCGGTCCCGATAATCGCAGGCAGGTGCGATTCTCGCATCGCTTTTGCGCCGCGGCGCACCGGGTGTTGTGCACTCGTTATGCCTGCGCCCCACTCGTCCGCCGTGTCCCGGGATGTCCCGCCGGAGTCGCGGTCGGCGCGCAGAGGACGTATAAGCTTCAAAAATGGCCTTAAATTGGGCATTCTTCGCATGTGGTGACCTTGGATGTTCGGCCTCAGCTGCTCGATGCCCTGTCCGCCCTGCGCGACCGGGTCGCGTCCGTGCGTCTGCCGCTGCCCCTGCCCGGCGCTCCGCGCGCCCGCCAGACCAGAGCCGAGCTGCTCGCGCAGCTCGACGACTACCTCGTACCCCGGCTGAAGGCGCCGGAGGCGCCGCTGCTCGCCGTCGTCGGCGGGTCCACCGGGGCCGGAAAGTCCACCCTCGTCAACTCCCTCGTCGGACGGCAGGTCAGCGAAGCCGGTGTGCTGCGTCCGACCACGCGCACACCGGTGCTCGTCTGCCATCCGGATGACCACCACTGGTTCGCCGGGATGCGGGTGCTCCCCGACCTGATGAGGGTCTGGGTCCCGCACGGCGAGGAGGACTCCGCCCCCGTGGGGGTGCACCGCTTCCCCGATCGCGGCCGGGGGGACACCCACGCGACCCGCGAGATGCGGATCGAGACCGTGTCCACCCTCCCGCGCGGTCTCGCGGTCCTCGACGCCCCCGACATCGACTCCCTCGTCGTCGAGAACCGGACGCTCGCCGCCGAACTCATCTGCGCCGCCGACGTCTGGGTGATGGTCACGACCGCCTCGCGGTACGCCGATGCCGTCCCCTGGCACCTGCTGCGCACCGCCAAGCAGTACAAGGCCACCCTCGTCACCGTCCTCGACCGGGTCCCGCACCAGGTCCTCGCCGAGGTCTCCCGGCAGTACGGTGCGCTGCTCACCCGGGCCGGGCTGGGGGACGTACCCCGCTTCACGGTGCCGGAACTGCCCGAATCGACGGGCGGCGGCGGGCTGCTGCCGGCCAGCGCCGTCGCCCCGCTGTACGCCTGGCTCGCCCATCACGCCCAGGACCCGGCCGCCCGGCAGCACGCCGTGGGGCGGACCGCGCTCGGCGCGCTGGACTCGCTCGGGCGGCGGATGCCGGAGCTCGCCTCCGCCGTCGCCGCCCAGTACGCCGCCTCCGTACGGCTGACCACGGCCGTGGAGGACGCGTACAAACGGGAGGGCAAGCGGGTCCGCAACCGCCTCGACCGCGGCGCCGTACTGGCCGGGGACGCCCTGACCCGGTGGCGCGGCTACCCGCTCGACACCAGCGCCGACGAACTGCTCGACTCGCTCGCCGAGTCCCTGACGGCCCTCCTCCAATGCGCCGTCGCCGCGGCCGACGAGCGCATCGCCGACGCCTGGCGGCGCGAGCCCGCCGCGGGTGCGGTGCAGCTGCCCGCCCCCGACCGGGAGGCGGGAGAGCGCATCGGCATGGCCGTACGGCGCTGGCGGCGCGTCCTGGAGGAACTCGCCGAGGAGGAGGTCGCGCGGCTCGACAGGCAGCCGGCCCCCGACCCCGACGCCGTCGCCGCCCTCCTCGTCGCCGCCCTCCTCGGCGGCAAGCGGGCCCGGCCCGCCGGGGAGAAGCTCGCCGAGCGGATCGGCGTACAGGCCGCCGTACGGCTGCGCGACCGCGGCGGAGAGCTGGTCGGCGACCACCTCGACCAGGTGCTGCGCGCCGAACGCGACCGCCGGCTCGCCCCGCTGGAGGCCCTCGAGGTGACCCCGGAACCACAGGCCGAGCTGATCGCCGCGCTGTCCGTACTGCAGAAGGAGAGGTGACGCGGTGACATCCATGACGGACCGCACCGACGATCGCTGGGACGACGGACTGATCGCCCGATCCCGCCCCCGGCCCGGGGACAAGCCGGAGAACGGAGCGGAGCCGGGCGAGTCCGGCGAGGAGGGAGACGAAGCCCTCGTACGCGCCGTCTCCGGCGCCGGCAACGACGGCGGCAAGGCGCCCGCGCCCCCGCTCAGCCCCGAAGGGCAGGCGCTGCGCCTGCGTCTCGACGCCCTGCGCCAGCTCGTCGGCCTGTCCCGGACCCGGCTCGACGGCAAGACCCTCGCCGAGGCCGGCCGGGTCCTGGACGAGGCGGCCGCCCGACGCGGCCTTTCGGCCCAGCACACCGTCGTCGCGATCGCCGGAGCCACCGGAAGCGGCAAGTCCACGCTCTTCAACTCACTCGCGGGGGTGCAGATCTCCGAAACCGGGCTGCGCAGGCCGACGACGGCCGCACCCATCGCGTGCAGCTGGTCGGACGGGGCGGCCGGGCTGCTGGACCGGCTGGAGATCCCCGGACGGCTGCGGCGCCGGCCCCGCGAGACCTCGGAAGCGGAACAGCTGCGGGGCATGGTCCTCGTCGACCTGCCCGACCTGGACTCGGCGGTCGGCGCCCACCGCGACCACGTGGACCGGGTGCTGGCACTGGTCGACGCGGTGGTGTGGGTGGTGGACCCGGAGAAGTACGCGGACGCCGTCCTGCACGAGCGGTACCTGCGGCCGCTGGCCGGGCACGCGGAGGTGACCTTCGTGGTGCTGAACCAGGTGGACCGGCTGCCCGGTGAGGCCGCCGACCTGGTCCTGGACGACCTGCGCCGGCTCCTCGACGAGGACGGCATCGCGCTCGGCGAACACGACGAGCCCGGCGCCACGGTCCTCGGCCTGTCCGCACTGACCGGCGAGGGCGTCGGGGAACTGCGCGAACTCCTCGGACAGTTCACCCAGGAGAAGGGCGCGGCGACCCGGCGGATCTCCGCCGACCTCGACCGGGCGGCCGTCCGCCTGCGCCCGCTGTACGTCGCCGACGGGCACTCCGGGCCCGAGATCGGCGAGGCGGCGCGCGCCGAGTTCGAGGACCGGCTCGCGGAGGCCGTCGGGGCGTACGCGGCCGGGCTCGCCGCCGAGCGGGCCTGGCGGCGCAATGCCGGAAAGGCGTGCGGGACCCCGTGGCTGCGGCTGTGGCGGTGGTGCGAGGAGCGGCGCGCCCCGCGCACCCTGGCGGGTCTGGCCGCCCTGGCCGTGATCGGAGGCCGGGGCCAGGTGGCCGCCGAGGCACCCGTCGAGGCCGAGGTGACCGCCCGTCAGCGGGTGGAACAGGCGGTACGGGTCGTCGCCGACGAGGCCGTGACCGGCCTGCCCGACCCGTGGGCGCAGGCCGTACGGGAGACGGCGGTGCGCGGCGCCGAACAGCTGCCGGAGGCGCTGGACGAGCTGGCGGTCACCCTCGGGGCGGCGGTCGCCGTGCCGAGCGTCAAGCCGCCGCGCCCCGCGTGGTGGCCGGCCGCGGTGCTGTCCCAGGCGGCCATGACCCTGCTCCAGATCTACGGCGGGCTCTGGCTGGTCGGGCAGATCGTCGGGGTGCTGGAGCCGATGCTGATGCCGCCCGTGCTGCTGATGGTGGCGGGCATCATCGGCGGGCCGCTGGTGGAGTGGGCCTGCTCGATCGCGGCCCGGGGCCCGGCCCGGCGGTACGGCCAGGACGCCGAGCGCAGGCTGCGGCAGGCCGCGGCGGGGTGCGGGCGGGCCCGCGTGCTGGAGCCGGTGGCGGCGGAGCTGCTGCGCTACCGGGAAGTGCGCGAACAGTACGCCACCGTCGCCGCAGGGGGGAGCCGGTTGTCCACAACCCGTCAGTAATCCACAGGCCCCGGCGGGAATCGGCGGCCGGCCCCAGCATGGTGCGTACCCCGTGCGGACGGTCCGTGCGGGTGGACGCGGAGGAGGGCGGCCGGGATGAACGACACCCTGGTGACGCTGGTGGGGCACGTGGCCACGCAGATCGACTACAAGGAGACGCCGAACGGTCCGGCGGCGAGGTTCCGCTTCGCCGTGACGCCGAGGTACTACGACCGGCGCAAGGAGAGCTGGGCCGACGGGGCCACCAGCTTCTACACGGTCCGGGCGCGGCGGACGCTCGCACTGAACCTCGCCGGGTCGGTGTCGGTCGGCGAACCCCTGGTCGTGCACGGCAGGCTCCGGGTGCGCGAGGACCCGCCCGACGGCGAGGGCAACCGGTGGTTCTCGGCGGACATCGAGGCGACCGCCATCGGGCACGACCTGAACCGCGGGACGGCGGCGTTCCGCCGGGTCGTCAAGACGGACACGCCCCTGATGGCCACTCAGAGGGCGGCGGTGGTCTGAGTGTTCGAGACGGATAGGATTCCCCGGTACTCACGGGCACCTGGGTCTTTGGCCCGAAGGGGAAGACTGTGTCGATTGCCGTTCCCGCATGCTCCGCTCCCGATTCCGGTTCCGATCCCTCACGTCCTGCCGCCGGGCCTGACCCGGCCGGCCCGTCGTCCGCACGCGGACGACGTACCGGCGACAGGGCGGCTTCCCGGGCCGGCTCCGCGCCCGCCGCCGTCCGGGTTGCCGCGCGCCGCCCGCTGGCGGTGGCCCTGCTGGCCGCGGCCCTCGCCGCCACGCCGGGAGCGCAGGCAGCGGCCGATGCCGGTCCGGTGGGGCCACGGTCGCCCGAGGGCGCGAGCGCCGTCCTGGACGGGCTGAAGACGTACGGCCAGGCGGTCCTGCACTCCGGGGACGGGTCGGTCCGGCAGATCCCCGCCGGGCTCTACGAGATGCGGGTCGACGGCGGCGGCATGCTCCAGACGTACGGGGTGGGCGTCGAGGGCAACGCCCAGCCGCAGTCCCGGTACACCGAGAGCGGATGGAGCGGCAGCCCGCTGTCCGGCAAGGCCGAGGCCGGCCGGATCCGCTGGATTCTGGAGCACTCCTACCCGCAGCGCAACGACCTGGCCGGGCTCGCCAAGGCCGCCGGGGCCGGGGCGCTGACAGCGGAGAGCGCGGCGGCCGGGACCCAGGTGGCGATCTGGCGCCTGGCGGACGGGGCCCGGGTGGAAGCCGCCGACCCCGCGGCGGAGCTGCTGGCCGACTACCTCCAGCGGGAAGCGGGGCAGCTGCCCGAACCGCCGGCCTCGCTGATGCTGGACCCGGGGGACGTGTACGGGCCCGTGGGCAGCCGACTCGGCCCGGTGACCGTGCGGACCGGGGCACTCACCGTGTCGGTGATCCCCGACGCGGCGGCCCTCGCGATGGGGGTGCGGGTGGTGGACGCCGAGGGGCGCCCGGTGGAGACCGCCGCCAACGGGAGCCGGCTGTACTTCGACGTGCCGGCGGGCACCCCGGACGGGATCGCCTCGGTCACCGTGCGGGGCGCGACCAGGGTGCCGGTGGGGCGGGTCTTCACCAGCGGGGTGCCGGCCCAGGCGCAGATCGTGGCCGGATCCAGCGAGTCCGCGGCGAAGGCCACGGCCACGGCGATCTGGCCGCAGGCCGCGGCGGCCGACCCGGCCGCCGCGGGCGCCACGGCCGCGACCGCGGCGGGTGCGACCACCGGGGCGGCCTCGGGCGGGGTCGCCGGGTCGGCCGGGACGGCTGGGGCTGCCGGGTCGTCGGGGACGGCTGGGACGGCAGAGACGGCTGGAGCGGTTGGGTCCTCGGGGACGGGGCCGCTGGGTGCCCAGTCCTCCGCCCTGTCACCGCAGTCCCCGGACGAGGAGCGGCTGGCCTCCAGCGGCAGCTCTGCCGCCACCCCGGTCATCGCCTCGATGGCGGTGGGCCTGGTGGTCCTGGGCGGCCTGGTGGTACTGCTGCTCCGCAAACGACCGCTGGACGGCGAAGAGCAGAACTGACCCCGCGGCGTCGTCCGGTGTCCGGTGTCCGGCGGGCGCGTCCGTCCGTCGCCGGCCGGCCCTCCGCTCCGCCGTCCGGGTTGGATGCCGCGCCGGGTGTCCGACTCGTCGGGGTCGGCTGATTTCGGACCGGTAAGGGCGGGTAGGCGCACGAAATGGCTGATCAGGAACTGACCTGGCAGGGTGCGGTCGCGCGGTGGGACCGCGGGCTGTTCGACATGGTGGCCCGCAGGCACTGGCCCGGGGCCGACCGGGTGCTCCCCAGGCTCGGGCGGGCCGCGAACCACGGGGTGCTGTGGGGCGGTACCGCGGCGGCGATCGCCGTCTTCGGATCGGCCGGGGCCCGCAAGGCGGCCGTACGCGGGGTGGCCTCGCTGGCGCTGGCCTCCGCCACGATCAACACCGTGGGCAAGTGGTCCGTGCGGCGCGCGCGGCCGCGGCTGGAGGGCGTGCCCGCGGTGCGGCAGCTGGCGACGCAGCCGCACACCACGTCGTTCCCCTCCGGGCACGCGGCATCCGCCTTCGCCTTCACCGCCGGGCTGGCCCTGGAATCCCCGTACTGGGGTGCCGTGGTGGCCCCGGTCGCCGCGTCCGTGGCCTTCTCCCGGGTGTACACGGGGGTCCACTACCCCTCCGACGTGCTCGCGGGCGCGGCGCTGGGAGTGGCCGCGGGGTTCGTCGTACGGCGACTGGCGCGGGACGCGCAGGAGGCCCGGGTCGTGCCGGGCGACGAACGTGCTGCCGCCGGAGCGCCCGCCCTGCCCGACGGGAGGGGGCTGACGGTGGTGGTCAACACCGCCTCGGGAACGGCCGCTGCCGCCGGGATCGACCTGGTGCGCGCCCGGCTGCCCGAGGCCGAGGTGATCGAGTGCGGGGGAGAGGAGCTGGCGGCCGAGCTGGCCGCCGCGGCCTCCCGTTCCACCGTCCTCGGGGTCTGCGGCGGCGACGGCACCATCAACGCCGCCGCCACCGCCGCACTGCGGGCCGGGGTCCCGTTGGCGGTCTTCCCCGGCGGCACCCTCAACCACTTCGCCCTCGACCTCGGCCTCGCCGGAACCGACGACACCTGCCGCGCCCTGGTGGCCGGCCATGCCGTCCACATCGGGGTGGGGCGCTTCACCCCCGGGCCCGGCGGCGACTCCGGGTACTTCCTCAACAACTTCAGCATCGGCGCGTACCCGGAACTGCTCGGCCACCGGCTCCACTGGGGTCCGCGGATCGGCGGCGGTCCGGCCGCGCTGCTGGCGGCCTGGCGAGTGCTGCGGTCCCAGCGGCCCGTGCGGCTGCGGCTGGCCGGGCGGCCCCGCAGCGTGTGGCTGCTCTTCGCCGGCAACGGCACCTACCACGGCACCGGGCCCGCCCCGCGCCGCCGTGACAGCCTCGGCGAGGGCCTCCTCGACCTCCGGCTCGTCTTTGGCGGCGGCCGCCCCGGCCCCCGTCTTCTGGCGGCCGCCCTGGCGGGGCCCCTGACGCGTTCCCCGGTCCACGCCGCCACCCGCCTGCGCAGCCTGCGCATCGGGGACATCCCGCCCGGTACCCCGCTCGCGTACGACGGCGAGTACGCCGAGGCGCCGCCGGCCCTGGTCCTGGAGGAGCTCCCGGACGCGCTCACCGTGTACCGGCCGCGTATGTGACCTGCGGGTTTGAACCCGTTCGAGTTACCGGTTCGAACCGCCTACAGTGACCCGGACGTCAAGATCGTCGGATCTTGCGCACAGGAAAAAAACAGGGGTGCTGTACGTGAAGTTGTCCCGGATCGCCGCGGTGGTCACCGCCGCCGCCATTGCTCCGGCCGTTCTGCTCGCGTCGCCGGCGTTCGCCGACGACCAGGCCCCGGCGGCGGGCACTCCCGCGGCCCCCACGGCTCCTGACCAGGGCACGGGGAGCGTCGCGGACGCGTCGGGGGCTTCGGCCGCCGCCGACAGGGCCGCCGGCAAGACGGCCGACCAGTCCGTCGGCGACGGCAAGAAGGACGGCAAGCAGGAGGAAGAGGACCGCATCGCGATCCTCCGCCTGATGCACGCGGCCGCGCCGGGCTCCGCCGTACGCGAGCGCGGGTCCAAGGCCTTGGACGGCGGCGCGGCAGCGATGCGGGCCTTCCTGGAGACGGGGCAGCACGCGGCCCGGGCCCAGGACGACCGCGTCGAGCTCGCCCGGATCGCCGAGGGCGAGAGGGGCTGGGCCGTCGGCGAGGCGGCCGAGGGGCTGCTGCGTCGCGCCGCCGCTCCGGCGGAGATGCGCCGCTTCCTGGAGGTCACGCAGCACCTGCTGCGCGACGAGGACAACCAGGTCCGCGTCTCCCGGCTCATCCACATCGGCGGCCCCGTCGTGAAGGAGGACGGGAAGGCCGCGCTGAAGGGCTCCCCGCAGGACCGCGTCGCATTCCTCAAGACGGGACAGCACGTGGCCCGGGCCGAGGACGACCGCGTCGACCTCGCCCGGATCGCCGAGGGCGAGAAGGGCTGGGCTGTCGGCGAGGCGGCCGACGGGCTGCTGCGTCGCGGCGCCGCCCCGGCGGAGATGCGTCAGTTCCTGGAAGTCACGCAGCACGTGCTGCGCGACGACGACAACCAGGTCCGCGTCTCGAAGATCATCAATGACGGCGGCCCCGAGGTGAAGAACGCCGGCAAGGCCGCCCTCAAGGGCTCCCCGCAGGACCGCGTCGACTTCCTCACGACGGGCCAGCACCAAGCCCGCGCCAAGGACAAGGCCGCCGAGGGCACGGGCACGGGCACGGGCACAGGCACGGGCACAGGCACGGGCACGGGCTCCGGCACGGGCACCGGTACCGGCGCTGCCTCCGGTACGGGTACGGGCACCGGCTCCGGCGCGCAGCAGCCCGGTACCGCCACCTCGGCCGGCCAGGCGAACACCACCGTCAACGGCGCCGCCGGCGGCACTCCCCTGGCCGCCACCGGCGCCGGCCACGCCGGGCTGGCCGCGGGCGCCTCGGGCGCCGCACTGGTCGCGGGCGCGGGCCTGCTCCTCGCCGCCCGCCTGCGCCGCCAGGGCTCCGGCGCCTGACGGACCCGCACCCGCGCACGATCGGAGGGCGCCGCCCCGGCGCCGTCCTCTGATCACCCCGGCCCCACCCGCACCCCGGCCCGGCCGCCCCCCGCCCCTGCGCCGCCTCCACCGCACCCGCGCCGGAACGCGGCGCGGCAGGGGCGCGGCAGGGGTGCGGCCGGTTCCGGACGAACTCCCCCCGGATCTCGTCGCCCGGCAGCGCCCCAGCTCAGTCGGTCTGACCTACCCATTCGCCCGCAGGTATGGACGGCTGGCAAGATGGGGTGTATCTGCCCACCATCGATCTGCCGGACGGTTTCTCTTGGCTGAGTTCATCTACACCATGCGCAAGACGCGCAAGGCGCACGGCGACAAGGTGATTCTTGATGACGTCACCCTGAACTTCCTGCCCGGCGCGAAGATCGGTGTGGTCGGCCCGAACGGCGCCGGTAAGTCCACCGTTCTGAAGATCATGGCGGGCCTGGAGCAGCCGTCCAACGGCGACGCCTTCCTGTCGCCCGGCTTCACCGTCGGCATCCTCATGCAGGAGCCCAAGCTCGACGAGTCGAAGACCGTCCTGGAGAACGTCCAGGACGGCGCCGCCGAGATCATGGGCAAGCTGAAGCGCTTCAACGAGGTCGCCGAGGAAATGGCGACCGACTACACCGACGCGCTCATGGACGAGATGGGCAAGCTCCAGGAGGACCTGGACCACGCCAACGCCTGGGACCTCGACGCCCAGCTGGAGCAGGCCATGGACGCCCTGGGCTGCCCGCCCGGCGACTGGCCCGTCACCAACCTCTCCGGTGGCGAGAAGCGCCGCGTCGCGCTCTGCAAGCTGCTGATCGAGGCCCCGGACCTGCTCCTCCTCGACGAGCCCACCAACCACCTCGACGCCGAGTCGGTGAACTGGCTGGAGCAGCACCTCTCGCAGTACAAGGGCGCCGTCGTGGCCGTCACCCACGACCGGTACTTCCTGAACAACGTCGCCGAGTGGATTCTCGAGCTCGACCGCGGCCGCGCGCACCCCTACGAGGGCAACTACTCCACCTACCTGGAGAAGAAGGCCACCCGTCTCAAGGTCGAGGGCCGCAAGGACGAGAAGCGCCAGAAGCGCCTCAAGGAAGAGCTGGAGTGGGTGCGGTCCAACGCCAAGGGGCGTCAGACCAAGTCCAAGGCCCGCCTCGCGCGCTACGAGGAGATGGCCGCCGAGGCGGACAAGATGCGCAAGCTGGACTTCGAGGAGATCCAGATCCCGCCGGGCCCGCGCCTGGGCTCGATCGTGGTCGAGGTCAACAACCTCTCGAAGGCCTTCGGCGACAAGGTCCTGGTCGACGACCTGTCCTTCACCCTGCCGCGCAACGGCATCGTCGGCATCATCGGCCCGAACGGCGCCGGCAAGACCACGCTCTTCAAGATGATCCAGGGCCTGGAGGCGCCGGACTCCGGCTCCGTCAAGATCGGCGAGACCGTCAAGATCTCGTACGTCGACCAGAGCCGCGCCAACATCGACCCCAAGAAGACCCTCTGGGCCGTCGTGTCGGACGAGCTGGACTACATCAACGTCGGCCAGGTCGAGATGCCGTCCCGCGCGTACGTCAGCGCCTTCGGCTTCAAGGGCCCGGACCAGCAGAAGCCGGCCGGTGTCCTCTCCGGTGGTGAGCGCAACCGCCTGAACCTGGCGCTGACGCTCAAGGAGGGCGGCAACCTGCTGCTCCTCGACGAGCCCACCAACGACCTGGACGTCGAGACCCTGTCCTCGCTCGAGAACGCGCTCCTCGAATTCCCCGGTGCGGCCGTGGTCATCTCCCACGACCGCTGGTTCCTGGACCGGGTCGCCACGCACATCCTGGCGTACGAGGGCGACTCCAAGTGGTACTGGTTCGAGGGCAACTTCGAGTCGTACGAGAAGAACAAGGTCGAGCGTTTGGGTGCGGACGCGACCCGCCCGCACCGCGCCACCTACAAGAAGCTGACCCGAGGCTAGGCCGAGACCATGGCCAGACACCACTACCGGTGCCCCCTGCGCTGGGCGGACATGGACGCCTTCGGGCACGTCAACAACGTCGTCTTCCTCCGCTACCTGGAGGAGGCGCGCATCGACTTCATGTTCCGCCTGGCGCCCGGGGAGGGCAGTGAGTCCTTCACGGGCGGTTCCGTCGTGGCCCGTCACGAGATCGACTACAAGCTGCCCCTCGTGCACCGCCACGAGCCGGTGCTCATCGAGTCCTGGGTGACCCGGATCGGCGCCGCGTCCCTGACCATCCGCTACGAGGTCAAGGACGAGGCGACCGAGGAGCGGCCCGAGACGGTCTACGTACGGGCCGAGACCGTGGTCGTGCCCTACAACCTCGCCGAGGGGCGGCCCCGCCGCATCACGGCCGAGGAGAAGCTCTTCCTCGAGGAGTACCTGGACAGGCCCGAGGCCCCGAAGGGGTCCGAAGGGCGCCTCGCGGCATGAGCGAGAAGCTGCGCTTCGCCGATTCCGGGGAGGCGGCGGACCTCGCCGCCTTCCTGGGCCGGCTGGTGCACTACGACCGCGCCGCCGCGGTCCGCCTCCAGGCGGGCGGCGGCGCGCTCGCCGTCTTCGGACGGCCGCCGTCCTTCGACGTGGTCGCCGTCCGCACGGTGCGGCTCGCCGCGCCCGTCTCCGCTCCGCTGGACCGGACCGTGTCCGCCGGCGAGCTGCTGGAGTCCGTGGACGAGGCCTCGGCCTCGGCGCTGGTGCCCGCAGCGGTCACCGGGCCGCCCTGGGCCGGGGTGCTCCCGCCCCGCGGCGGCTGGCGGCAGCTGGACGGACTGCCGGGCCTCGATGCGGTACGGGCGGCCGTGACGGCCGCCGTGGCCGAGTTCCGGGCCCGGGACGAGGCCCTGCCCGCGCAGCACCGGACCCGCTCCGAGCGCGACCGCATCGGCCGTGAGATCTGGTCCCGCACGCTGGGCGACACGGAGCTGCCGCTGCGCGCGGTGCACGCCGCGCAGGCCCTGGGCTTCCTGCGCCCGGTACGGCCCGCCGCCGCGGTGCCGGCCGCCGCGTCGGCCCAGGCTTCCGCCGCGGCCCCCGCTTCCGCGTCCGCCGCGGTACCCGCATCCGTCCTCGCGCCCGCATCCGTCCCCGGACCGGGCTCCGCGCCCGCCCCCCTCGCGCTGCTCGCCTCCGGGAACTGGCTGCGGCTGCGTACCCCGTACGGCTCCGTGGCCCTGCGCCGTCCCGGCAGCGCCGAAGGCCTCGGCGCCCTGGGGGTCCGGCCGGTCTGAGGGCGCTGCCCCTACCGCCCCGCTACCGCCCCCGCGCGCCGCGCGGCCCGGCCTCAGCCCGCCGTGTTGATCATCGAGGCTGCCGCGTACGTCAGGTACTTCCACAGCTGCGCCTCGTGCTCCGGCGCCAGGCCCAGCTCGTCCAGCGCGACGCGCATGTGCTTCAGCCAGGCGTCGTGCGCCGCCGCGTCCACCTGGAAGGGGGCGTGCCGCATCCGCAGGCGCGGGTGGCCGCGGTGCTGGCTGTAGGTGGTCGGACCGCCCCAGTACTGCATCAGGAAGAGGGTGAAGCGCTCCTCGGCGGGCCCCAGGTCCTCCTCGGGGTACATCGGGCGCAGCAGCGGGTCCTGCGCCACCCCCTGGTAGAAGCGCTTGACGAGGCGGCGGAAGGTCTCCTCGCCGCCGACCTGCTCGTAAAAGGTCTGCTCCTGCACCGTGCCCCGCGGAATCTCATTCACCCGACCATCGTCTCAGACGCCCGGACGGGGGTCCCCGGGTCCGGGCCACGAGCGGTCGCACGCGGCCGTCCCGCGCAGGACAGTGGAGGCATGGGCGCACACACCGCACGCAGCGGGGCACGGGACCTGCGGGAGACCGCGCACGCCGCCCAGGTGCGGGAGCTGGAGGCCGCCGGGGTGCTGGACGATCCGGCCTGGCGGGCGGCGTTCACCGCCGTGCCCCGGCACGTGTTCGTCCCCTTCTTCTGGACCGGCCGGGGCGCGGGCCACGAACGCCTCTGGTCCGAGGACCCCGACCCCGAGCGGCGGGCCCGCTGGCTGCGCGGGGTCTACGCCGACACCCCGCTCGCGACCCGGCTGCGCGACGGCGAGCTGCTGTCGTCCAGCAGCCAGCCCTCCCTGATGGCGAGGATGCTGGAGGACCTGCGGGTGCGCGACGGCCACAACGTGCTGGAGATCGGCGCGGGCACCGGCTACAACGCGGCCCTGCTCTGCCACCGGCTGGGCGAGGACCTCGTGACCACCGTGGACCTGGAGGAGGAGATCACCGAGTCCGCGCGCGCCCACCTGGCGCAGCTCGGCTACCGGCCGTACGTGGTCACCGGCGACGGGGCGCGCGGGTGCCCCGCCCGGGCGCCCTTCGACCGGATCATGGTGACCTGCACGCTGCCGCTGGTCCCGTACGCCTGGCTGGGCCAGTGCCGGCCCGGGGCGCGGATCCTCGCCCCGCTGGCCACCGGGCTGATCGCGCTCACCGTCCGCGGCCCGGACTTCGCGGAGGGGAACTTCCTGCACACGCCCGCCTACTTCGTCCCGCTGCGCGGGGCCACGGCGGCGCCGCCCGCAGGGGCCGGAACGCCGTACGGGGCCTCGTACGAGCTGGTGGACAACGAGCGCTTCCAGTTCATGCTGGTGCTGACCGCGGGCGCACTGCACCCCCGCGAGGCCCTGGACCTGTGGCGCCGCGAGGGGCGCCCGGCGCGCGAGCGCTTCGGCGTGACGGTGAGCGCCGACGGCCAGTGGTCCTGGCTCGACGACCCCCGGGGCCCGTACGTATGGCCCCTGGGGGAGTCGCCGGCCGGCGGGGAACGCCTCTAACCGCGGCGGACGGTGATCGTCGTCCAGGCGCCCACGTGGACCCGGTCGCCGTCGGCGAGCGGGATCGGGACGTAGGGCTGGATCGGCTCCTCGCCGCCGTTGATGGTGGTGCCGTTGGTGGAGTTCTGGTCCACCACCGCCCAGCTGAGGTCGGGCTGCTGGACCAGCACCGCGTGCTGGTGGGAGACGCCCGGGTCCTCCGGGGGCACCGACAGGTCGATGTCGGGGGACTCGCCGGTGGAGGCGCGGCGGCGGCCGATGGTGATCTGGCCGCCGGACAGCGGGATGTGCTGCTCCGGGGAGTACGCGGGCATGTTGAGCCCCGCCGCCTCGGGGCCGCTGCGCTGCATCATCGCCAGGAAGTACGAGCGGTCCGGGCCGACCGTCGCGGTCCACGTCCCGCCCTGGGGCGGGAAGGACGGCTGCTGGTACTGCGCCTGGTGCTGCTGCGCGGGGTAGGCGTGCGGATACTCCGGCGGGGGCTGCTGCTGGTACTGGTGCTGCTGGGGAGACTCCGGGTACTCGTGTTGTTGTTGTTGTTGTTGTTGTTGCTGCTGCTGCTGCTGCTCGGGCGAGGGAGGCGGGAGCAGCCAGTCGTCCTCGCGCTGGAGCGGCTCGGCCGGGCGGTTGACCCGGGAGGGCCGCGAGCCCTGGTAGTCGAAGTGGTCCTGGGAGTACGCCCCGGGAGCCTGCGCGGGGGGCGGCGGCGTCGGCCCGCCGCCCTGGCCGGCGTTCGTGGCGGCGCTCTTCGGGCCCGTGTCCGGGGCCGGGGGCGGCGCGTACGACGTGGCCGTACGGGTCAGGAAGTTGTACCGGCACTCCTCGCAGAACGGGGCCATGGCCTCGCGCGGGGTGCGGCACTGGGGGCAGAGCTCGGCCTGGGCGGTCGGCTCACCGGCTGTGGGGGGGTAGCCGTAGCCGTAGGAGGGCGCGGCGGGGGCGCTCTCCCGGGCAGCCATGCGGTGGCCGCAGACCTCGCACCAGTCGTCGGAGGCGGACTGGTGCCCGTTCGGGCAGGTCGGCATGGCGGCGCTTCCCCCTTCTTCTCCCTGCGTCATCACGTCAGGTCTTCTCAGGTCTTCTTCACTCGGACGGTCTGCGTCGAACGCGTTTCAAGAGTCATCTCGTCGGCGTCGGCCACCTTCGCCTTCAGCCGCACAGTACCCGCCACCGCATCCACGACATCCACCACCTTCGCCAGAAGCTTCGCGGTGTCGGCGTTTCCGGACACGCTGGCCAGCTGCACGGCCCGGCCGAGCTTCGCCGTGGCGCTGTCGAAGTCGCCCAGCTTGCGGGCCTCCAGGCCCTGCTGGATCACCTGGGCCAGCTCCGCCTGCCCGGTGTAGTGGGCCACCTGCGGGTTGATGGCGGTCGAGGCGGCCAGGTCGTTCGTCCACACGGCCCGGACCAGGCCCTGGGCCAGTACGGCCGGGGGCTCGCCGGCGGCTCCGGGCAGGACGAGGGAAGCGCGGGCCGCGAGCATCTCCTGGCCGACGGCGGCGCTCGGGACGCGCACGCACACGTGGTACTCGCGGGACTCGTCGCCCCAGGAACCGGTCGGATAGTCGCCGGCCCGCGGGCCCGCCTCGCTGCGGCGGTCCGTCAGGTCCTGGACGGCCGGAGCGACCTGCTTCACGTACTGGATCTCCACGCCGACCGGGGTCCACAGGCGCAGCGCGACGTCGGCGACCTCCTTGCCCATGACGTTCTCCATCATGCGCGTGAAGTCCTCGCTGAGGTGGGCCGGATCGGCCACGATGTCGGCCGAGCCGAGCAGCGCGCCCGCGATCCCGGTGACCTCCTTGACCTCCCAGTCGGTGCCCACGCCGCGGGCGTCGCAGGTGAAGCGGCCCGCGCAGGCGTCGAGGGTGGCGCGCAGCACGGCCGGCTCCTCGTGCTCGTTGCGCCCGTCGGTGAGCAGGATGCCGTGCCGGATCACCGCCTCGGAGCCGCGCAGCAGCCCGTCGGCGAGGCGCAGCCAGGTGCCGATGGCGGTGCCGCCGCCGGAGCTCAGGCCCCGCAGGGCCTCCTTGGCCCGGGCGCGGGTCTCCGGCCCGGCGACGGCGAGGCGCCCCTGGCCCGGGTAGACCTCCTTGGCCACGTGCGTCCCGGCGATCACGGCGAAGGAGGTGCCGTCGCGCAGGGTGTCCACGGCGGCGGCCGTGGCCTCACGGGCCCCGCGCATCTTGTCGGGCGGGTACTCCATCGACCCCGAGCAGTCGACCATGATCACGACGGCGGCCGTTCCCCGGGCCGGCGCGCGGGTCGCCGCGGCCCCGCCCGTGGAGGTGGCCG
The DNA here is from genome assembly GCF_042716505.1 of Streptomyces sp. NPDC058674. Classification (NCBI taxonomy): domain Bacteria; kingdom Bacillati; phylum Actinomycetota; class Actinomycetes; order Kitasatosporales; family Streptomycetaceae; genus Streptomyces; species Streptomyces sp. NPDC058674. The sequence goes on along the minus strand of NZ_JBHXSC010000002.1, from coordinate 2,782 downwards.
TGACGATGGCGTGGACGTCCCGCCCGCCCTCCGGGAGGAACTCGTTCTGGTACACCTCCACGCTGAAGCGCGGGGCGCTCGGCTTGGCGAAGTTCGCCATCGGTTGGACTCCTAGAAGGCTCGGGCAGGCGGGTCAGGCCTGCGGGCGCGGTTCCGCTTCCGCTTCCGAATCGGGTCCTGTCCCCGGCTGAGTCCGGGATTCCGGCTGCGCGGCGAACGGCACGATCGCCACGGTGACGTTGTCGTGCCCACCACCGTCGAGGGCGTGCCCCACCAGGACCTGTGCGCTGTGCAGGGGGCGGACGGCGGCGTCCGCGGGCAGTACCCGGGCCATGTCCCGGGCGGACTCGGCGTAGTTCCACAGTCCGTCGGTGCAGACCACGACCACGCCCGGATGGTCCGGCTTGAAGGTGGTGGTGTGCGGTTCGAGGTCGTACGCGTCGGCGCCGAGCCAGCCGGTGATCGCGTGCGCGCGGACGTCGGCGTAGGCCTCCGCCTCGCCCATCAGGCCCGCCGCGACCATCTGGGCCGCCCAGGAGTCGTCCTCGGTGAGGCGCCGGGGCAGGGCCGCGCGGTCGTCCGGCACCCAGTACGCGCGGCTGTCGCCGACCCAGCCGATGGTCAGCAGGCCGCCGCTCACGACGGCGCCGACCAGGGTGCAGGCGGGTGCGTTCTGGGCACCGGGGGTCGGCGGGGCCAGGGCGTTCACGGCCTCGGCCGCGGCCAGGATGGCGTCGTGCATGGCCTCCTGGGGGTGGGCGCCGCGGGGGAGCGCGTCGAGCAGCGCCTCGTTGGCGGCGGCCGCCGCGGCCGCCGACGCCTCGTCGGGGCGGCTCGCGGAGGAGACCCCGTCGCAGACGACGGCCACGGTGGCGGCGGACCCGTCGGGCAGGGCGGTGGCCGCCACGGCGAAGGAGTCCTCGTTGCGGTGGTGGCGCAGCCCGCGGTCGCTCACCGCCGCGACGCTGCCGAGCTCCTCCTCCTGGTGGTCCCGCTCCCGGGGCTGGGCGTGCCCGCAGTGCTCGCAGTAGCCGTCGGGGTCGACGTGCCCGGCCCGGCAGGCCACACAGGTCCGCCCGCCGGCGGGCGTCCCCTCGGGCGGGGTGCCCGCGCCCTGCGGGCTGCCGGCGTCCTGCGGGGCGCCGCCGTACGGGTCGTCGTCGCCCGGGGCCGCCGCCTGGGGGTGGCCGTACGAGCCCTCGTGGTCGGAGGTCGCGCCCCGGGGGGCGTACGGGTGCTCCGGCCCGGGCTCCGAGGCCGGTTCCGGACGGCCCCCCCCGGGGGTCCCGCGGTGGTCGTACCGGGCGGCGGGCGCGGAGGGTGCGCCGTAGGGGCCCTCGCCCACGGCAGCGTACGGCGCTTCGGCCGCGGACGTGCCGGGGCCGCCGTCGGCGTGGTCGTGGCGCGCGGCGGGCGCGGCCGGCGGGGCGGCAGGCGCCACCGGGGCCGCCGGTGCCGGAACCGCCGGTGCCGGTTCCGCCGGGTCGCCGGTCCAGCCCGCGGAGGCGCCGGTCCAGCCCACGGGGTCGCCGACCAGCGTCGGGGCCGCCGACGCCACACTGCCCCAGCCGGGCGCGGGCTCGGCCGCGCCGTATCCGCCGCCGGCCGGGAGCGGGGCTCCCGCGCCGGCCGCCGCCGGGGGCAGGGGGACGGTCGGGTGGTCCGCCGCCGAGGCCGGAGGCGGGACGGCGACCGCGGAGCCGCACACGCCGCAGAAGCGGTCACCCTCCTCCAGCGGTTCCGCGCAGCTGGGGCAGCCCGACAGCCGATGCATCGACATCAATCACACCCACGTCCGGGGACGGAAACGGTTTGCCCGCTCCACCAGTTCGATCCTCTCCTCGCCCCGCTGTGCCAGCCGTGCGAGGACGCGGTACGAGCGCTCCAGGCCGAAGCGCAGTCCGCGCTCGTCCAGTTGACTGCCGAGCAGCGAGGTCCGGCCGGGGTCGGAACCCCGGCCACCCGACAGTACCCAGTCCAGGGCCGAGCCCAGAACCTCGGTCGCCAGGCGCTCGTGCCGCTCCGGGTCCAGACCGAACCGCCGCAGTGCCTCCACCTGGTCCGAGGCGGCCGTCAGATCGGCCAGCAGCGGCTCCTGAGGGGACCGGTCGCGCAGACGTGCGCGTACGGCCGCCACCCGCGCGGCGGTGTGGTGGATGGACGCCTCCGGCACGGACTCCAGCGTGCGGACGGCCCCGTCCCGGTCACCCGCGGCCAGTTGGACGCGGGCGAGGCCGAAGGCCGCGCTCACGAACCCCGGGTCGGTGATCCAGACGAGCCGGTAGTACTCGGCGGCATTGTCCAGCTGTCCGAGGACCTCCGCGCACAGCCCCAGGGCGAGCTTCGGCGCGGGCTCGCCCGGGAAGGCGTCGTAGATCGCGTCGAAGGACAGGGCCGCCGTCTCGTCGTCGCCGGCGGCCAGCGAGGCGATGCCGCGCGCCCACACCACCCGCCAGTCGTCCGGGTGGCGGTGTTCCAGCTCGGCCAGGGTCTCCCCCGCCACCTGCAGCTCCCCCAGTTCGAGGCGGGCCCGCAGCTCACGCAGCCGCAGCTCGGCCGATTCGGCGGGCGCCGATCCCAGCGCGCCCAGCAGGTCCGCCGGCGCGGAGGCCAGCAGACCGGCCAGGAAACCGGCGTTGGGATCGGCCGGGTCCACCAGCGGCACGGGCAGGGCCAGCGCCGTGTCCCGTGCGTCGAGCGGGGCCAGGCCGGCCGTCCGGTGCCGCGGCGCCGCCGGGGCACCGGACGGCGGCGGAGCCGCGTGCCGGGGCCCCGCCGGCCC